>JBBIOI010000221.1:0-2868 GCA_037443425.1 Deltaproteobacteria bacterium | reverse complement strand
TCACTACTCCTTTCAATAATGAGAAATAAACCTTCTATTAAAGAAGAATTATTTACATTCATTTAAATCCTCCCATGTACTTTCAAATATTATTTATGGTTAGAATAATAAAAGTGGTATCAGTTTTCTAACATCCTTTATTTCTTCAAGCTTTTTTACAATCAAAATAATTCTATTCAAACTTTTTTTATGTAGTTTTTTACCACTATAATCTATACAGTCATAAAATCTTTCGAGATGTTCTTCTTTGGTCAAAGGATTTCCTGGAAGACCACGAGGTATAGTTACTGTCTTTTCATAAACTTTTCCATTAGTCATATAAACAGTCATATGGGCAGAAAGTGAAAAGCCAGGGTTTTCAGGGTGTTCAAGAGATTGGTCGGCTGAAATTTGAATCTTTTTGATCATTTGCTGAATCTTTGGATCTTTAATATTAAATTCGTCAAAATGTGAAAGCTTGGAGCTTCTTCGAATTAAGGCATTGGCAACACAATATTGAATGCTAAATTGTGCATTTACCTTTGGGTTACTGCCTATTTCAAAAGGATGGCCGACAAGTTTATAACAATAAGGAGGAACCTTTACTTCAATATGATCAATTTCTTCAGGAATAATTTCTTTTTCTTTTATCAAATCGAGAATGGCATCAGTTGAAGAGAGCGTACAACCACAGCTTGGATATTTTTTAAAAAGTGTATTATCCATTTCAAATCTTTTACCGAGGTTTTCAATCAAAGCCTCTTTATTATATTTATCCTTTGCATAAAGGTGAAAATAACCATAAATCCCCTCCATGAAGTTTTTAGGTCCGGTAATGCCTCTTTTAGCTAATTGGGCGCAGATAATTCCTGATTGAGATACAAAACCTTGGATAACTCTTACGGCCAATGAGCCATCTATATTACTTTGAAAACTACCTCCCGATCTATTAAATGCAAGTGCCAGTGCATTTAACATTTGCAGCGAATCCAAATTAAGTAATCGGCCGGCAATTGTTGTTGTTGCAAAGATACTACATATTCCAGTTGGATCAAAACCATTATATACCGAGATAGAATTTATCCTTGCTGAAAGCTCTGTCCCAATTATAAGGGCAGCTAAAAACTCTTTTCCATTTATACCCCCAACCAGTTCAGCCATTGCTAATGCAGTTGGAACAGAGGAAGAGCCGACATGCATTCCAGGCATCATTGCATCGCAAAAATCGAGTGCCCGTGCCATAATACTGTTAACAAAAGCTGCATTATGAGCCGGAACCATTCCTCCATGAACTAGAATAGTTGCCTCCTTTCGGCCTCCCCAGTTTTTTATCTGTTTTATAATTGCCTTACAACCTTCTGAATTCGCTCCAGAGATAGTAGTACCTATGATTGTTAATATTATATCTTTTTGTAGGTCAACTATTTCACTTGGAATATCTTCAAATTTTGTCTCTGAAGCAAACTCAGACAATATTTTTTCTATTTCCATTTTTATCTCCTCTTAAAGGTGTAACCCTCCTGATCATAATAACCTCCTGGATCTCCTTCTTTTATTCCGAGCGCCTTATCAAGATTTTTCTTCGAAACAGTTCCGCTACCATGGTAAAACTCAAAATCTTGAAGGCAATTAAGGCTATAACAGTTATTAAACATAGTTGCAGGGAATGGAGGATCAAAATTATGCTTCCATCGAAGCTCAGTATATGCCTTTTGAGCTTCTATAAAAAATTCCAAAGGAGGAGGGGGATGGTTTTCAAAAGCAGAACCTGCTTCTTGAGTCCAAAGATTATACCTGGGAAGGACCCCATGTCTCATTAAGAAATCCCATCCTTCAGAAGTTGATCTCACGGCATCATTAACATTTTCAAATCCATATGGTTTTGCCATTTCTACACCTAAGACGAAGTTCGGATTGACTCTACCACGACCCCAGAAATCTACAGCCCTTATTGTTCTTTTTATCCATTCATCATAACCAATATATTTATCCTTACCAGGACATATCCATTTGAATAGTCTTTTATCCCAGACTTCAATATTTGGTTGAATGCTTCCAACACCTGTTTCATGAAGTTTTTTCCAGCCCTCATCATCATATGGTGCAATTTGAACAGTTGTAGGCACTAAGACTTGGAGCTTTTCTCTTAATGCATTTATACGAGTAATGTAAAATTCGAGTTCTGTTTGTCCCTGATACTTTCCAAGTATAGTTCCGCCACTTATATAAAGAATGCTATAATGACAATCCACCTCAAATGCTATTTTTACAGTCTCAGCAACATCTTCAGGTTTTATTTTTGCTACAACATCTTCACCACCTGCCTTTTGATCTTTAAGGGTGGCATTGATATTACAGAAAAGGCATTGTTCTCCCTTATTCCACATCTCACAATATTTGTTTATAGTTACAAACATCATCCTACCTTGTCCTTGACAGATTGCACCCATATGTATACCGTCTTTGGTTTTCATATCATACCATCTTGGTTTCCTTTCAAACCATATTTTCCTTGCGATTACCTCATTTGTTTCTTTTTCTTTAATAATAAACTCACCATCTTGAAGATCCAGTAGATATGGGGAAGTTTCATTGGTTCGAGTCATTAGAAAACATCCATCTTCAAGATGGATAAACCATGGTATTTTATCTCCATAGACCTTTGTTTTGTGCCAATCATACGAAAAGAGGTGAAATCCTTTCCATAATAAATCATCTCTCTGTTTAAAATTTGATATTGCAGAATCACTTATATCTATGCCTAACCTCAAAAGCTCTGTTTTTAAAATAATATTGGGGTGTACGTCCGGAAACTTTTTATAGAGTTCTTCTATGGTCTGATTCTTCATGTTAAACCCCCTTAACATTTAAATTTTTTGTTTTCATATT
>JBBIOI010000220.1:0-1688 GCA_037443425.1 Deltaproteobacteria bacterium | reverse complement strand
TTCAACATCTTCTAATTGAGTTAAAAAGAGGGCCTCATTTATATGTATACCTCCAGGTTGTGCAGCACATTCAAATCCCCATGCACCAATCTCTGTTGCACCAATATGGTCATATACCTTTGCACCCCATGCCTCTTCCATCCTCTTTTTAGTAGAGGGAATGCTTGCGCCCGGTTCTCCTGCACATGTGATCTTCCTTATGGTTAAATCTTTTGCAGGGTCTATCCCCAATTTCTTTCTTGCTGTATCTGCCATTCCTAATACGTAAGTAGGTGTGGCCATCATTGCTGTTGCACGAAGTTCCTGTATTTTAAGAATTCGAGCCTCTGTATCAAGAACTCCGCCCGGTATAACTTCACAGCCTATCTTTTCGGCAGCATAATGACCTGCCCAGAATGCGACAAAAATATTATAACCAAAAGGAATAAATACCCTATCTTTCTTCCTGTATCCCTGTGCATAAAGGAGATAAGCCCAGGATTCTGACCACCATTCCCAGTCCTGCCATGTATCAGGCTGATAGACTGGTACTCCGGTTGTTCCGCTGGTTTGACGGAATTCTGTTACCTCCTCAAGTGGGACACATAGGGCATCACCGTATGGAAAAGGATCCTTTCTTTGTATATCTCTCATCATCGATTTTTCGACCTTTGGGACCTTTGATACATCTTCATATGTCTTTATATCTTCAGGTTTAAGACCAGCATCATCGTAAAGTTTTCTGTGAAACTTTGAACGTTCATAAGCCCATTTTAGAATCCTCTTAAATTTTTTAAGTTGCAGTGCCTTAAGCTTTTCAATAGGTAGAGTTTCCACAAATGGATTCCAGTAAATATCTTTTACGTTGTTCATCTTTTTAACCTCCTATAAGAAGGCTGAATTATTTCAGTTGATTTAAGTGGTGAAATCCTTTTAATAACTTCATCTGAAATCTTTATTGAAAGCTTTTCAATCATTTTTATTTCTCTATTTGTTAAATTATCCCAGTGGAAGCCAGCGGTTACAGCTACATTTCTTCTTAAATTAGATGCAATCTTTTCGGATACTCTCTTTGCAATTATATCTTCTTTGTGACCAATAATAGTCAGATCTGAAGAAGTTGAACTCCACTTTCTTGGATTCCTCAAACTCGGTCTCGGTTGAGCAAGGGCAACAGAGCCTACATGAGGTCTTGTTCCTCCCCATATGGATAAGAGTATATCATTGCCTATAACTTGAACAAGACCATGGATCTCAAATTTATTCTTTGAAACTTTTACCAAAAATCTCTTCATATGTTTTTCTGAAGATTTTAAGCAGAGAAGATTATTTTGTCAACACGTCTGAAAACTATTTAAAAATAAAACAGGGGAAGTTAAAAAAAGGAAAGCGAGAAATATATGAGATTGGCAGGCACCCTTTGGTATATCAATCCTTTAGGCCTTGAAGAAAACTCCGGACATTCTTTCCGAGAACGGAATGATTGTATCCACCTTCTAGTAAACCAAACCTCCTTCCCTTGCATTTTTCTAAGGAAGCCTCTTTAACTAACTTTCCAATAGTTTGATAGTCCTCGGTTTTAAGGAGTCCACCCCAATCTTCTTCATGGCGGTCAAATCCGGCTGAAACACCTATAATTTCATATTCTGCTTTTATCCAGAGAGAGCGTTTTAAGTCTTCAAGAAATTCCTCTCTGGTTGAGCCCTCGG
>JBBIOI010000219.1:0-1716 GCA_037443425.1 Deltaproteobacteria bacterium | reverse complement strand
GCCTGCCCTGCTTGTAAATCTAATCTGCAAATAGCATCATCAAAACTTAGAAGAGAGAAGAAAGGTAGAATTAAGGTAATGGATATTACAGAACTGATAGGTGAGGCTATGAGTTAATATTAAAAATATCTATTTATTTTAAAAAATATTTTTGCCAAATCTCTTCAAGCTGTTCGATAAACTCCCTGAATTCATAGAGTAAACTCATATCATTTAAATAACTTTCAAGATTTGATGACGATATCTCAACAAATCTTTCACATCTCAGCTCTGAAGAAAGGCTATGATAATTGCATCCAATGGTTTTGACAAGATCATCAGCGGAGGGAAGTATTTCATAAGAGGATTCTGAATCATCATAAAACCTGACATTTATACATCTTAAACATCTATTACTTCTAAACCTTATGGTTTTGTCGATCTCTTCGTCGATTGCATCCATAATCATTTGATGGAGTAACTTTTCTCTTTCCTTAAAACTGATATAACGAGTCAATCTAACAATATTTGCCTTTGTATCCTCAATCGATCTCGAGATCTCATCGATTATTATATCAGGCGAAAAAATCTGCCTAAGTCTTAAAAGCCTAATCTCCTGTAAAACAAGTCTTCTAATATCTCTCCTGAGTTCGGAAATAAATTCTTTTTCCATAAGTCAGATCAATATATTATCCATATTTCAATAAAATCCTATTGAAATTTTTCAATTTTGTCAATTAGATATTTTTTAAGGGAAGCATCTCTTTTTCCGTGACAAGTTAGGTAGCATTGGCTTGTCTCAATGCTATTCTTATTCCAAAGCATAATTTAATCTCTACCCTCAACTGCGTCATTCCCGTGAAAACGGGAGTCCAGCTTTTTTTAATGTTTTGTAAGTCAAAGCCAAAGCGATCTTTTAGAATTGTCATTCCGAGCGGAGCGAGGAATCTATGAGATTGCTTTGGCTTTAGCTCGAAAAGAAGAATCTTGAATCGCTCAGTTTAGATATATAATTTTGAGTTTTGCAAAAAATAAGTGTATTATATTTAAATTTAAAATACCACACCTGATTCAGGAGAAATTAATGAAAACTCAAAAAACTCTATCATCTCTAAAAAGGGCTTATTTAATTACAGAAAAAGCCTCAAAGATTGGATTTGATTGGAAAGATATTTATGGAATACTTGAAAAATTAGAAGAAGAGATAAAAGAATTTAAAGAGGCCCTTCCCACAAAAGATAAGGTTAAGATATCAGAAGAGATTGGGGATCTCTTCTTTGTATTAGTAAATATTGCTCGTTTTCTAAGGATAGACCCTGAGAAGGCACTTAAAAAAACCATTAATAAATTCAATTCAAGATTCCGTTATATTGAGAAGGCTTTAAAAAGGGACGGAAAGACTCTTTATCAATCAAACCTTAAGGAAATGGATCGTTTATGGGAAGAGGCAAAGATAGGAAAAAAGATTAAATAAGAAATTCAGCTACATTTATGTTATACTCATTTGGATCGAGGGTTTTAACGATATTCCATCTGTATTCACCAGTTGATTCATCTATCTCTCTTAAATCAATAACCTTCCCTTTACGGTATTCACCATTGCTATAATAGAGCAGACAGACCTTTGGTCGGTCGGAAAGCTCACTGTCTTCCTGAATCTGAACTACAATGCCCATCTCATTTGTATTAAGAAGGACAAGTGTACCAATAGGGAATATACCAATCATATTTATAAAA
>JBBIOI010000218.1:0-1730 GCA_037443425.1 Deltaproteobacteria bacterium | reverse complement strand
GGATAGCTCAAGCTGAAGCTAAAATTCATCATGTGCCTGTGGAAGATATACATTTTCACGAAATTGGAGGGTTGGATTCAGTGGTAGATATTGTTTGTTCTGTGTGGGGGATTCGTGAATTGGGTATTGATAAGATATATGTTTCAAGAGTAAATGTGGGGACAGGCTTTGTTAAGTGTGAACATGGAATCCTTCCTGTACCAGCCCCTGCAACTCTCCTCCTTATGAAAGAAAAACCGATCTATTCAACAGGAGTTGAAAGAGAACTTCTTACCCCTACAGGGGCAGCGATCCTGAGTTCACTTGGATCTTATTTTGGTCCTTTACCTGAAATGATTATAGAAAAAGTTGGTTATGGGGCGGGCAAAGACGATCTGCCACATCCAAATGTCCTACGATTAATTATTGGTAGATCTTTAACAAATTCATTGAAAGAAAGGGTGGTGATTATTGAGACTAATATAGATGACATGAATCCCCAGCTCTATGATTACATAATGGAAAGACTCTTCGAATTAGGAGCTCGAGAGGTTTTTCTAACACCCATAATTATGAAGAAGAATCGGCCTGCCACTTTGTTAAGCATAATATCATCTTTTGAGAAATTGAATCCTTTAATAGAATTTTTAATTAAAGAGACCACCTCCATAGGTGTTAGGTGGCATGAAGAAGAAAGACTATGTGCTGAAAGGGAAGTCATTACTGTAAAAACAAAATACGGGAATCTAAGATTCAAGCTTGCAAGATGGGAAGGAAAGCCGGTAAACCTCTCACCAGAGTATGATGATTGTAAAAGATTGGCACTAAAAAAGGGTATTTCAATTAAAGAGATTTTTGATGAGGCAAAAAGAGTTGCGTTATCTTATCAAACAGGATTAAAAGATAGACCTTAAAGAGAATTTAATATCTTTCGCCTTTATGATTCCCTTTCATATACTCGCAAGTTTATTTCTTCTAATAATTGAGAGGTTACGGTTAGAAAGATATTCCCTTGCTTTTATAGAAAAAGGATGATAATAATTTAATAAAAAGGAGGAGAAGATAATGGAGAAAAAAGGTTACCAAATTTTAATCTATTTTTTATTGATATCACTTCTTGCCTTAAGCCTAATAGATTGTTCAACTAAGGTGAAAGAAAGAGGTAAAACAGCGGAGACAGTTGATTGGAGGGTTGGAGGAAAGTACTACTTCTTTAACGATGTACTTATTCCAAGAGAATTGAACTATAAACAGAGTAGATCATTTATCTATGAGACTCCCAAATTCAAGGCAGGGGTTTTGGTTTTTTCGAAATGGTGGCTTGACCCCAATTCATTGATCGACTTTTTTATATACAATATGGAGAGGGATAACTGGAAATTGATAAATAGTTTTAAAGGTAAGGAATCTTTTCTAAATTTTTCAAAACCAGAAAAGGCATGTACTATAAGAATAATTGAAAAGTGGTATGGAACAACAGAGGTTGAGATTAGGGTAGGACCTTTGGGAGAAAAGAAAATGTGAAAGATAATGTATCCGAAAGACTGTCAAGTATAGTCAGAAGGACCATTGATCAATACCATTTATTTGAAAAAGGTGACAGACTTATAGTTGGGGTTTCAGGCGGTGTTGATTCAATGGTTCTTCTTTATGTTCTGAATACTTTTCGCGAGAAATATGATCTTTCTATAATTGTTGCCCACCTTAATCATGGTCTTAGGCCAGGGGAAGCAGAAAAAGAGGCAAATCTT
>JBBIOI010000217.1:0-1733 GCA_037443425.1 Deltaproteobacteria bacterium | reverse complement strand
CGAACACGGAAGTTAAGCCCTTCAGCGCCGATGGTACTGCACGGGAAACCGTGTGGGAGAGTAGGACGTTGCCAAGAAATCAATCACTAAAAGGCCCGTCAAACCGCGACGGGCCTTTCGCTTTTTAGGAAATGAAAATAGGATTAGAATGGAAATTGAAAGAAAAGCGTGGTATTCTCCTCGAAATCTTATTGACAATTATCTTTTATTATTTTAGATAGGATTGAAATTTATTTTGGAGGGAAGATAGATGAAGAAAATTTTTTAATTACCTTTTTGCTTTCATTTTTATCAGGTGTTGTTTTAGCTCAAGAAAAGTTTCCAAGTAAACCTATATATATAATCGTAGGTCAGGGAGCGGGTGGAAGCACTGATATTGTTGCAAGGTCTTTTGAGCCTTTTCTAAGCAAGGAATTGAAGGTTCCAGTGGTAGTACAGAATCAGACAGGTGCAGGTGGTGACATTGCAGCAAATTTTGTTTGGAAGTCAAAGCCTGATGGCTATACACTGCTAATGAATGTGATTCCATCTTATATTATTAGATCTCTTATAAAAAAACAGAATTTTAATATCCTCGATTTCACCTATATTTATGGAATCGCTGGTGGAGATTGTAATGTTATTTCTGTTCCTTACAATTCCCCTATTAAAAATTTTGAAGATCTAAAAAAGGCAGCCTCTGAAAAAACACTTTCAATCTCGGGATATACACATGGTTCAAATTCCTGGTTCGCATATATCATGTTCAGAGAGGTAACAGGAATAAAATTTAAATATGTTCCTTACAATAGCGGAACAGAGGCTGTCCTTGCAATGATTGGAGGTCATGTCGACTTAGCAATAACATCAATTATATCTGTTGCAAAGCCGATGAAGAATAAACAAGCCCGTGCTATTGTTGGATTCAGTGATAAAAGAGATGATCTATTCCCTGAGATCCCCATGATGGTGGAATATGGATATAAAGATCTATATTTTTCACCAAGGCAAGGCCTTTCGGGACCTCCAGGTATGCCAAAGGATATTGTAGATATGATAGAAACTGCTGCTTCAAAAGCAATCAAAGATCCAAAATTTAAAGAAATAGCCCTGAAACAAGGATTCACCATAGATCCATTATCGGGTGAAGAATTCTATAAATATGCTAAAGAAATCTATGAAAAGGGAAAAAGAGTTTTAAGTCAGGCAGGTGAACTTGCAAAATAATCTCATTAGGATGGAAAAGCAGAAAGGTTTTATTCATTTTTTTAATGGTGATATCGTTTTTTTAATGGCCTGCCTTACCTTTTCGCTGCTGATGCTTATTCAAACAGGAAAGCTTCGTGATGAATCAGCTATACTTGTTCCCCGTCTTTTTGGAATACTTGCTATAATCCTTGCTTTAGGCGCAATCTTGATAAGGGCTATAGTCTTTTTAAGAGAAGGTAAAAAATCTAAAAAAGAAATAGCATCTGTTAAACTTACAAAACCCTAAGGGGCTATGAGCCTTTTTACCGCAATAGCCCTTTCAATCATCTATTTGATTTTAACAGAGTTAATAGGCTTTATTATTGGGACAATAGTAATTATCCTTGCATTTCTCTGGTTTGCTAACTATCATCGGATATCAGTGGGCTTAATTTATTCAATCATAACTTCTTTTGTCCTTTATTTTTTTTTCTACAGCATTCTCAAGGTTAATCTACCTCGAGGAATCATTTTTTAGTAAAAAATTTAAATTAGGGGTTTATAAA
>JBBIOI010000216.1:0-1751 GCA_037443425.1 Deltaproteobacteria bacterium | reverse complement strand
GAAAAGGCGTTTTCTATAAATAAACCTGTTATAATTGATTTTGAAGTAGATCCTGAAGAAAATGTTTATCCAATGGTTCCAGCAGGAGAACCACTTAATCAGATGAGACTCTTGTAGGGCTAAATTATGCGACATATAATAACACTTCTTGTAGAGAATGAATTTGGGGTGTTGGCAAGGATTGCAGGCCTTTTCAGTGGTAGAGGCTTCAATATAGAGAGCCTCTGTGTTGCAGAAACCCTTGACCCCACGGTTTCTACGATGACTATCGTAACAAGAGGCGATGATCAAATCATTGAACAGGTTATAAAACAACTGAATAAACTAATCCCTGTAATCAAGGTTGTGGATCTTATTGAAAAGGACTATGTGGAAAGGGAAATGGTACTAATAAAGGTCTCAGCCACTCCCCAGACACGTGAGGAAATCCTGAGGATTGTGGATATATTCAGGGGAAAGGTCATTGATGTTGGAGCCAAAACATATACTATAGAAATTACTGGTGATGAAAAAAAGATAAATGCAATTCTTACCCTACTTAAACCCCTTGGAATTAAAGAGATTGTTAGGACAGGACAGATTGCTATGATAAGAGGAAGTAAGGTTATATCTGAATCCTCTTGATATTAAACAATATCTCAAAGAAAGGAGTAAAGATATGAAGATTTACTACGATCAAGATGCAGATTTAAATCATCTCAAGGGGAAAAAGATTGCTATAATCGGATATGGGAGTCAGGGACATGCACAGGCACAGAACCTTCGAGATAGTGGTCTTGATGTAATTGTTTCAGAGATAGAGGGAACTGAAAATTATGAACTTGCCATAAAACATGGTTTTAAACCTGTTTCAGCTTCAGAGGCATCAAAACAGGCAGATATCATTCAAATACTTACACAGGATCATGTCCAGGCGAAACTAT
This sequence comes from Deltaproteobacteria bacterium, assembly GCA_037443425.1. GTDB lineage: Bacteria > Desulfobacterota > BSN033 > BSN033 > UBA1163 > JBBIOI01. The sequence continues at coordinate 828 of JBBIOI010000216.1, read as the reverse complement.
ATCAAGAGGATGTAAAACCTCACCTAAAGGAGGGAAAGACCCTTCTTTTTTCTCATGGATTTAATATCCATTATGGCCAGATCGTTCCTCCCAAAAATATTGATGTATCAATGATAGCTCCAAAAGGACCAGGCCACCTTGTCAGGCGTGAATTTGTAAATGGTGCAGGTGTGCCATGCCTGGTTGCCATCTATCAGGATTATACAAAAAAGGCCCTTCAGACAGCCCTTGCATATGCAAAAGGTCTCGGAGCAACCCGTGCAGGGGTTATTGAAACTACGTTCAAAGAAGAGACAGAAACTGATCTTTTTGGGGAACAATGTGTCCTCTGCGGTGGAGTTAGTGAACTCATAAAGGCAGGATTTGATACATTGGTAGAAGCAGGCTACCAGCCCGAGATAGCATATTTTGAATGCCTGCATGAACTTAAACTTATCGTTGATCTGATTTATGAGGGTGGTATCTCCTATATGCGTTATTCTATAAGTGATACTGCAGAATATGGAGATCTTACACGCGGAAAAAGGATAATCACTCAGAAAACAAGGGAGGAGATGAAGAAGATTCTTGAAGAGGTCCAATCAGGGGCTTTCGCAAAAGAGTGGATACTGGAAAACCAGGTGGGAAGACCGGTATTTAATGCTCTGAGAAAGAAAGAGGCTGAACATCCCATTGAAGAGGTTGGTAAAAAGTTACGCTCGATGATGAGCTGGCTTAAAGAGAAAAAGGGTTAATGGAAAATCATAAAGCCTGGAATTTCTTTATTGCAAAGGAAGGGATTTCCTTTCTCATCCCATCCATATTGGTAACCATCTTCTTTGGATTAAT
>JBBIOI010000215.1:0-1828 GCA_037443425.1 Deltaproteobacteria bacterium | reverse complement strand
TGTAATAGTTATTTGCTTCTATCATGAGCTAAGTTCTTCCTTTAAAAATTATCTAATCAATTCTGCCCGCTAAACCTATATTATTTTTGAACACCCTCTATGAAAGGATTTTTAAATAGTTTTTCAGAGGTCTCAAAGAGCCCAGTTGACACATAGAGTAAAGATATTGTATCCCCTACCCCATTCTTAAGAGAATGTGTCATAATGTCAGCCGAAGAATCTATTTTTTATATAGTGGTTTGAATTCTATAGATTTCTCGCTTCGCTCGGAATGACAAAAAAGACTCGGAATGACAAAGAGAAAAGGCTCGGAATAACATTAGGGGTTAGAGAGGTAGGAGGGATTAATAAGTGGAAATGAAGTGATTTGTCATTTTGGACATTACACAAATTATCATAATTTTGCAGTATTTATTAATATCTATCATCGCGATTAGAGATTTTTATTGCTTTTTTTAATTTAAAAAATATATAATAATAATTAATTCTTTGATTTAAAAATTTAAGGCGATGCGTATACTTGTCATAGAGGATGAAAAAAAGGTTGCGCATTTCATTAGAAGAGGTTTAGAAGAAGAGCACTATGCTGTAGATTTAGCATATGATGGAGAAACAGGATTATATATGACAGAGGTTAATGAATATGACCTGGTAGTGCTTGATATTATGATACCCAAAATTGATGGCTGGGAAGTTTTAAAAAGGATCCGTGACAAAAAAAATACAGTACCAATACTGGTTCTTACTGCTAAGGATAGTATAGAGGATATTGTTAAAGGATTGGATTCTGGATGCGATGACTATCTGACCAAACCCTTCGAGTTCAAAGAGTTTCTGGCACGTATAAGGGCACTTCTAAGGCGCGATAGGGCTGAAAAGGAAGCTGTACTCAAAGTAGCAGATCTTACGCTATCTTTAATCACACATAAAGTAACAAGAGGAGGAAAAGAAATAGAACTTACAAGCAAAGAGTATGCACTTTTAGAATATTTCATGAGAAATCCTGGAAAAGTCCTTACAAGAACAATGATTTCTGAACATGTATGGGATTACCATTTTGATTCTATGACTAACGTTATTGATGTTTATGTAAATTATCTGAGAAAGAAGATTGATAAAGATTTTGAACCAAAACTGATTCATACAATTCGTGGAGTTGGATATATTCTATCTCCAGAAAAGAAATAAAAAGGAGATAAATGTTTTTTAAAAACCTGCAAAGTCTGCGAGTAAAACTTACTTTATGGTATGTCTTAATATTAGCAATTATATTAATTACCTTTAGCAGTTTTCTATATTTTACCCTCTCTAAGAGCTTATACCGTGATGTAGATCGTAAACTAAGATCTTTAGCTGAACTTATAGCATCGGAGTCTGTAATGCCTTTATCAAAATTTGGATTGAATAATGTGGATCAAGCACTTGAAGGATTGATGAATTTAAAACCCATCGGTAAATTTATTCAGGTCTTGGATGAATCAGGAAAAATAGGAAATAAATCTGAAAACTTAAAACATATTGAACTTCCTATTACTTTAACTGCTCTAAAAAATGCATCGAGAGGAATTATAACCTTCGAAACAAACAGGTCTATTGGTAATATACCATTAAGGATAATAACCTACCCAATTATAGAGCAAGGTCATCCTGTAAAGATTATCCAGGTAGCCTCTTCACTTGAAGAGGTTGAGGATGCCCTAAATACATTATTTATTATTTTAATTATAACTGTTCCTTCAGCTTTATTGGTAGCAGTATTAGGAGGTCAATTTCTTGCCCATAAGGCTTTAAAACCTGTTGACTATATCACGCAGACAGCAAGACTTAT
>JBBIOI010000214.1:0-1866 GCA_037443425.1 Deltaproteobacteria bacterium | reverse complement strand
TAAAAGGATTTTCGGTATGTTCAATTCCTTCTAAACAGATGATATAATCAAAATAACTATCAGGATAGGGTAGTTTAGAGTTTAAATCACCTATATCAAGTTTAAGATCAGGGACAGAAAAATAGATAGGATTAATATCACAACAGGATACCTCAAACCCTTCTTTCTTTAACCTCAATGCCATTGCACCAGCTCCTGTTGGAACATCTAAAACCCTGCCTCGAGGTTCCCGTAATATCAACTCAAATACCTTATCATGAATTTCATCCCTTGCAAGTGGGACTGCTCCATAGGTCCATTGAAAAGTTCCTTTTTCCGAATTATCCGTCATATTTTCACCACCAATCCATTAGAAGAAGTGTAAACTACCCCTCTCTTTTTACTCTTATTAATAACCTCTTTTAGAAAGATTTTCTTATTTTTCACTACTGGACGTATTTTTAGATATTCCTTAAAAAACCTCAAACGATCCTTATTGGTTATTACATCAGGAATAGAAGTATTAAGCTGGATAAGGTTTTTAAACAATTTCTTTTCATCAACATCTTCTTTTAATCTAATATCTTCAAGATCAAGAAGGTAAAACTCCCAGCTTCCTTCATTTTCTTTAACCAATATATTGCATGCTTTCATGTCTCTATGATAAACTTTTCTTTGATGAAGAAGCGAAAGCCAATATGCAAACTCCTTAATAAATCTTCTTTTTATTAATGGTGAACTTAAATTGCCCGAAATATACCTATCCATCTCAAGAGCATCTTTTATATTCTCCATAAAAAGAAAGTCCTCTTTTACAAACCACAAAAACTTTTTTTCCAAAAGCGCAAGAGGTGTTATTGAAGAAATCCCCCTAACCTTCAATCCATTTCCTCCGACCCAGGCTCTAATACCCTTCGAAAAAAATAGAGATCCTGATAATTTATCTCTTAGCCTTGGGTAACAGAACTGCTTTATGAATATCGATTTCTCACCATCTTGTAAACATGAAATTAAACTCTTTTTGTCCTTTTTAATCAAACTTGTAGGTTCTTCTTTGGAAATCTTGAGATGGCTCTTTAAAAGAGAATTGATTAAATTTATATCAAATTCTCTTCTATGATAGACAATACTGTCATTATTTTTGGTAATAGAAAAATCAGTACTCTCCTTTAAACATCTTTTGGTTCTGCTTACCCACTGTCGATTTTGAAGATAATCCATTAGAAGGTAAATTTTATTAATAAAGTTCGATAAATTAGGGGAACCTGTTAATTCGCCTTTAAAATATTCTTCAATAAATTTTAATTGTTCTCTTTTTTCTAAGACCCCTCTTAAGGAATGGAAAAGTGATGCTATATTTAAAAGCCTTTGATTTAATGAAAGTGACTTAACAATTTTTACCCGATGCAGATCCAGAATGAAGAAGTACTGGCCATTCCACATGATATTCCCAGCATGCAGGTCTTTATGATAAAGGCCTGCTCGATGGATATTTAATAAGGTCTTCACAAGTTCAGATAATATCTTTTCATCTTTTAAGGCATGTTGAAATTCTGTTAAAGGAATGCCTGATTCAATCGCCTCTGAAATATAAAAGCTTTCAATCATTAACCCTTTATAATATCTTTCAAGCCAACCAAGTGGTTCAGGAACAGGAAGATCCCTTTTCCTTAACCGACAGGTAATTAACCACTCCTTTCTCGCTTTTGAAGGGAATATAGAATATTTTAATATTTCTATTAATCCTTTTGTGGCATCCCTTTTTAAAAAAAGGTTTTTATTGGCATCCAGGTAGAAAATACCTGAGAACCGCCACTTCGATTCAGAAATAACCTTTCCTCCTTTTGATATAATATAATGAGCAGGATCATCAAAAAAAGAAGAAGG
>JBBIOI010000213.1:0-1925 GCA_037443425.1 Deltaproteobacteria bacterium | reverse complement strand
TGTTAAATGATGGAGCTTATTTTTTAATTCCAGGGGGTCAAATCTTTTGATTTGACAAAGTTATTCTTGGATACTAAAGGTTTTCCATGGCCAGACAATTGAGGGTTGAATTTGCAGGTGCAATTTATCATGTATCGAGTAGGGGAAATGAAAGGAACTCGATTTTTAAAGATGACTCTGACAGGGATCTATTTATTAAGACTTTAAGAGAAAGCGTTGAGGTTGCAGGGGTAGAGGTCATTGCATATGTCCTGATGGATAACCATTATCACATGATTTTAGAGGCGCCCAATGCAAATTTAAGCCATTTTATGCAGCATTTTGGGCTTACTTACACAATCCGGTTTAATAAAAGACATGGGAGGAATGGTCATCTTTTTCAAGGCAGGTTCAAGGCAATTCTCGTTGAAGAAGATCCATATCTCCTGGTTCTGAGTCGATATATTCATCTTAACCCAGTGCGGACCAAAGAATGGGAAGGAACCACGGTGGAGGAGAAATGGCGATACCTTAAAGATTATTTATGGAGCACTCTTCCTGGCTATCTCAATGAGAGAAAAAAGTTAAATTGGATTCGGTATGAAAAAATAGAAGACTACTTTAAAAGGAATAAAGAGTTTTCCAAAATGGCTTATAGAAGGTACATGATGGAAGGAGTGAAAAACACTCTTTCCAGTCCTTTTGCTGAAGTGAAAAGTCGGATGGTCTTGGGAAGCGACGGATTCCTTGAGAGAGTAAGAAATTATCTTGATAAAAGGATAAGCGCAAGGGAAATACCGGCCTTAAGATCGTTAAGGAAAGTCCTGACCATAGAAGAGATTCTCTTTGAGGTGGCGAATCATTTTCAAGTAGATCGAGAGATGCTCATTTCAAAGAGGGGTAAAGAGTTGAGACAGATAGCCATGGAGATGGCTTATCGGTATACAGGTTGCAGCCAGGAGGAAATCGGGGAGTTCTTTGGGGTAGATTATTCAACGGTGAGTCAGAATAGAAGGAGATTAGAGCTTAGGCTCAAGGAGAACAGGTTAAATTGGGACCTTAAATATTTGGTGGGGAGGGGTATGAGAGGTCCTAACCAGCCTAAGAGAGCCCTTACAGATTTAATCACCTTTTTGAATTAGAGGGGGTAGTTTGTAAGGGCTTTTGTTTTTAAAGATCTCGAACTTTTCAAAAGGAAGAGGTCAAAATAATTTCTTCTGATTCCTGTTTAGACAAGGAGGTTATAGAGAAAGGGTTTAAAAATAGATGAAGAGGATATATTTGTTTTATATTTGTGTTTTTAAAAAAGGAGGCCCAGGAAAATGAGAAGGCAAATAGGGATTCTGATTATATTAGTGATAGGTATTGTCGCCGGGTCTTTTGGACAAGAGGTTAAAAAATATCCACCATATCCTGATGTATGGGGGCATGAAATAATAATTCCAGATAAATCGGTTATTGACCCTCGTATTAATATAATAAAAATGCCTGATGGTGATTACATGATAAGGTATATCACGAAAATAAGGACGATAGGTAAAGATTTCAAATTTAGTCGTGCAGGCTATCTGTTTTTTAGTGGTAAGACGATAGATTTTGGCGAGGATGTGGGTAAGATTCAGAGAATTTCAGATGAGGCTAGGAGAGAAAAAAGATACCATAATTTTATTGTGGCTGATAGTCTTAACCCAAAGATTGTCTTTAGTAATGGAACAAGTTTGGAGAGAAAAGGTGCTTGGTCAGGGAGATGTGACAACCCTTTTTCTACAGATAAATATTATGTCATAAAAACCAAGGATGAAAGTATTATTAAAGAAAAAGTTTTAGTGCTTTTATTGTCCAAACCTGTAAAGGAGGAAATAGATTCAAAATGCGAGCGGAATTGGGATTATAGGGGGAAATATTATTACAGAAGGGTTGCTATAATGCCAAGCTCATACATTATA
>JBBIOI010000212.1:0-1929 GCA_037443425.1 Deltaproteobacteria bacterium | reverse complement strand
GGAGGTGAGTAAAATGAAAAAAGGCTTCAACTATGTGGTTTTGAAACTGAAAGATATTATAATAATTCACACCTCCTTGTCAAATTTGGTAGCAATTTTAACCCGACATCAGCAATCAACTATTCGCGCTCACAGACGCAATAAGACTAATACGCAAGGCAGGGAGCCTTATTCACGCTATCGAATTTTCCCTTTTCTGGATATTTTTCAAAAGCCTCATCAAGGTCATCCCTGCCTTATTTTCTATCAGGTTAGAAGTTGCTATAGAAGCCCATTTTTCTTGTTCTTTTATAAGATACCAGCTCCAAACGACAATTTTTCTTGCGATAGCGACAATAGCCTTTTTTCTTCCTGCTCTTTTAGAGATTCTGATAAATATTTTTCTAATTCTTTCATTTTCTCTGACAGCGACCCAGGAGGCATTAATAAGAGATTTTCTGATGAAGACGGTAGAATTTTTAGTAATTTTGCCATATCTAATATTTTTATCAGATTGATATACTTTTGGGACAAGGCCGCAATAAGAGGCAAGTTTGTTAGGGTGATTAAACCTGGAGAAATCACCGATTTCACTGATAATAGTGGCAGCGACCATATTACCTACACCAGGGATAGAGGTAAGTATTTCATAAACATCTTTAAATCTATCCAGTTGAAGGAATTTTTCAATTTCTCTTTCAGTTTCTTTAATTTGTCTTTCGTTATAGAAAAGGTTTTCTGAGATATTATAGAGGAAATTTTTGTGATAAAGAGAGAAGTGATTATCAAATTTAGACAGGTAATATTCAAGAGAGGAGGCATTGATAATTTTAGGGCCAGCCAGGTTATTTTTCAACAAGATTCTTCTTGCGCTGTTAACAAGGGAAGTGTGATAACAGACAAGGTTAAATCTATAACGTGTAAGTTCTCTAAAAGTTCTGATGGTGTTGTCAGGGATAAAGCAAGACAGAGAGGTATTTCTTTCGAACTCACCTCCAGCAAGCAACAAAGCCATTCTTGTAGCATCGTGGAAATCAGTTTTAGGATTATTCCAGGAATATTTTCTTATTTCAACTGGATTTACAAGAATAACCTTTCCCACAAATTTTTTAATAAGGTCATAAAACCAGTGATAAAAGCCTGTTGCTTCTACAGCGAGCCAACAAGAAGAAAAGATATCTTGAGAGAAAAATTTTTCAATTTTATTTATGCATTTGCAAGGAATTCTCTCTTTAATAACAATATTTCCTTTAACATCACAACCAACAATACTCATACTATCCTTATGCAAATCTACGCCTACATATATCATCTTTTCCTCCTTTTTTTCAGTTCTTCTTTAAGAACTGTTTACATAAACAAATTAAATTTTAATGGAGGTGATAACTTATGAAAAGTAAATTTTCAAAGACAGTTTCAAAACCACATGGCTTCACACTTGTTGAACTTCTGGTGGTTATTGCTATCATAAGCATGCTTGCAGGTCAGCTTATGCCTTCTCTTTCAACAGCAAGAGAAAAAGGAAGGCAGGCAAACTGTATCAACAATTTTCATCAGATAGGAATAGCTATTGAGATTTATTATCAGGACTATGATGATTATCCAACCTGGCTTTCAACTATGGTTCCGTCTTATCTTGCCACTGATAAAATATTTATATGCCTTACAGACAGGTACAAGGGTATAACAGGTCATGGGAATGCGCAGTTCCCTGGAAGCAATGACATTCCTCCAAGCCAAATACCAGGCTACAGTCCACCCTATGAACCTGAATTTGATTACAGAAATCCAAATGTGACTGCCTGTAGCTACTCTTATGAATTCAGTCCATGTACCTGTGAATGGTTTATGCAGGGCTATGCCAGTGGCACCTATACTGACACTGATTTAAACCAGGCAGATGTAAACAGAGACGGAAGGGTATCCTGGAAAGAAGCAAAAATGTGGCAG
>JBBIOI010000211.1:0-2008 GCA_037443425.1 Deltaproteobacteria bacterium | reverse complement strand
TTAGAAAAAGATAAAAAAGAATGGATCAATTTTGAGAAGGATTTTGGAAATGGTCTAAAAGTATTTAAGAGATTCGGTTTTTTTTCTGATAAGAATTCAGTTGAATTAGAGGTAGAATTCCATAATAATTCAAATAAAGATATTGTCCTTCAACCCGGGCTTAAATGGGTGGGAAGGATCGAGCTTTTAAAATTAGTAGAGGAAGGGAAAAAGGACTATGGGTTAAAATATGCACTTTTTAAAAACCAGAAGGTTGAAACCCATAGCTTTGGTGGAGGCACTACCTCAGGTTGTACACCAGGATGTGGGACCCCAAAAAAGAGGATTGAGCCTTTTGAAATTACACAAAGAGGCGATATCAGATGGTTCGCATTTGAGGGAGAATATTTTGCAACAGTTTTAATCCCTCCTGCTACTGAAAAGAACCTAACACTTTTTGTAAAAGGAGATGAAAATAATATCTTAGAATCAAGTTTGTTAGGTTCAAATATTACAATTCCCGCAGGAGTATCTGTTCGCATACCCTATAAAATCTATATAGGGCCAAAGAAAGAGAACCTATTAAAAGAGCTCGGTGTTAATGCAGAAAAACTGATAGACTTTGGCTTCTTTACTGTCGTAGCAAAACCGATGCTATGGTTTTTGAAATTAACAAACCGTATCACAAAAAACTTTGGTATTGACATAATAATTTTGAGTATTCTTATAAAAATAATCTTCCTTCCTCTTACACAGATAAGCTATAAGTCGATGAAAGAGATGCAGAAGATTCAGCCTGAAATGGCAAGACTAAAGGAGATATATAAAGATGACAAGGCAAGGTTACAACAGGAGTTGATGTTACTTTATAAGAGAAGAAAGATAAATCCTTTAAGTGGTTGTCTTCCAATGCTTATACAGATCCCAGTCTTTATAGCACTCTATAATGCCCTTCAAAATGCGATTGAGATGAGGCATGCACCATTTGTCCTTTGGATTAAGGATCTTTCAGCCAAAGACCCAATATACATAACCCCAATCATAATGGGCGCATCAATGGTTATCCAACAGAAGATGACTCCAACCACTGCTGATCCAGCTCAGGCAAAGCTTTTCCTACTTATGCCAATCATGTTTACCTTTCTTTTTCTAAATTTTCCATCAGGTTTAGTCTTGTACTGGTTAATAAATAATATCCTTTCTATTGCGCATCAATATTATTTAAATAAAAAAACATAAAAAAGAGGGGTGGAATCTTGGAAGAGAAAATAGAATTAGCAAAGAATTTTACATCAGGGTTAATAAGACTAATGGGATTCGAGGCAGAGGTAAATGCCTTTCAAAAGGAAGGAGATATCTGCGTCGAGGTCAAGGCAGACAGGGAGGGAAGATTGATAGGGAAGAATGGTAATACATTAGATTGCTTGGAACTTTTAATAAATCGGATGGTTAACAAAAGGCTCAAACATTCTATCCACCTAAAGCTTGATATAAATCGCTATAGAAAAAGAAGAGAAGAATATCTGAAGAAGATGGCCTCTCAATGGGGAGAGAATGTAAAAAAGAAGAATAAAGAGATGATTGTAGGCCCATTTAATACATTTGAAAGAAGAATCATTCACACTTTCCTAAAGAGAGAGGAACAATTAAGAACCGAAAGCATCGGAAGCGGTGATATGAAAAAGATAAAGATAATCCCGATTAAAAAGGATGATAGATAATGACTGGGCTTTACTTATAAATAATAAACCTCAAATGAGTTTCTAATTTCATTTCTAAGTATTCGTTTAGCCATTTCTTAAAAAAATGAGTGATAATCTACATAGAGGGCCAATACAAGAATTGAAAAAGGATACAATTGCAGCCATCTCCACCCCCTTTGGAGAGAGTGGAATTGGAATAGTAAGGGTAAGTGGCGAATTAGCTGAACCAATAGCTAAAAGGATATTTAAGCCTAAAAAGGATATAAAGGAGTTTAAGTCCCACCAGTTTTATTATGGTGAAATAATAGACCCCAACACAAATCGAA
>JBBIOI010000210.1:0-2055 GCA_037443425.1 Deltaproteobacteria bacterium | reverse complement strand
TCATATTGAACTTCCTATTACTTTAACTGCTCTAAAAAATGCATCGAGAGGAATTATAACCTTCGAAACAAGCAGGTCTATTGGTAATATACCATTAAGGATAATAACCTACCCAATTATAGAGCAAGGTCATCCTGTAAAGATTATCCAGGTAGCCTCTTCACTTGAAGAGGTTGAGGATGCCCTAAATACATTATTTATTATTTTAATTATAACTGTTCCTTCAGCTTTATTGGTAGCAGTATTAGGAGGCCAATTTCTTGCCCATAAGGCTTTAAAACCTGTTGACTATATCACGCAGACAGCAAGACTTATAACCTCTAAAAATCTGAATCAGAGGATACCACCAACAAAAGTAAAGGATGAAATTGGAAGGCTTATAGAAACATTTAATGATATGATATCTCGCCTTGATCAATCTTTTCGACAAATAAAGCAATTTACGCAGGATGCCTCCCATGAACTTAAAACGCCTCTAACAATCTTAAAAGGAGAAGTTGAGGTAACGCTTAGAAAAGAAAGGACTCCTCATGAATACCAACAAACTTTAAAAAGTAATTTAGAAGAGATTAATCGAATGTCACAGATAGTAGAAGACCTTCTGGTTTTATCAAAGGCTGATTCAGGAGAGCTGAAAATTAAAAAAGAGTTAGTGGACTTAAATCAAATAATTGATGAAGTTATCTCCAATATGGAAGTCCTTGCCTATGATAAAGGAATTAGAATAGAGAGATTAAACCATAATGAAGATATTCAAATCATTGGAGATCCATTGAGATTAAGAGAATTATTCTTAAATCTCATCTCAAACGGTATAAAATATACAGAAAAAGGTGGTCTTATTCGAATAACTATAGAAAAAAATGAAGAAAATGGGCTAAAGAATCCATTTATAAAAGTAATCGTTTCAGATACCGGGATAGGAATATCAAAAGAAGACCAAATAAAGATTTTTGATCGGTTTTACAGAGTAGATAAGGCTCGTTCAAGGGATCAAGGTGGAAGCGGTCTTGGCTTAAGTATATGTAAATGGATAGTTGAATCACATAAGGGGGAAATCTCAGTTGAAAGTGAATTGGGTAAAGGTAGTTCATTCATCGTTAAATTGCCAGTAAATCTTAGAGACGATGGATAAGGCCTTCCCAGAAAGATGGATAAATATTAACCAGTTACCGTACGACTTTTTAAAATTTTTCATAACTTCCCACAAATTAATTATTAAAAATCTTTAAAATTTCAAATGATTTTAAAAATGTCAAAAATTGGCACTCATTTTGCTTTATAAATCCCTGAAAAAAATTTTATTTTTAACTTTAAAAGGCATACATAAATGTCCGAACGCTTAGGGGAATTACTTGTAAAAAGACATTTTATTACCCCTGAACAACTCAAAAAGGCCCGGGAAGAACAAAAACTTAAAGGTGGTCGTTTAGAAACAAACCTTGTTAGGCTTGGCTACATTAAAGAAGATGAATTGCTATCATTCCTGAGTGCTCAATATCGAGTTCCATCTGTAAAACTCTCGAAGATAGAAATAAATCCTTCAATCATCAAATTAATACCCTCAAGTATTGCAAAGAAATACTTTATTATTCCAGTTAATCGAGTTGGGTCAAAATTAACCCTTGCAATGGCGGATCCAAGTAATATTTTGGTAATAGATGAGATTAAATTTATGACAGGCTTCAATGTCGAACCTGTTGTTGCGTCTGAAACCGAGATAGTCGATGCAATAAAGAAATATTATGGAGGCGGAGGAAATGTCGCAGGTTTAGGATCGATCAGTTTTAAGCCTGAGGACTATACATTAGATGATGAGAAGTCTTCTGGGACAAATAATGGAATCGCTTTAGAAGATGATATGGTCGATTTAGACGATTTTGACAAATTAGTTCATGGTGCTGTTGAAAACATAGAGGTTATCGAAACCCAGCAGACTTCAACCGATGAAACAGTTGAAATCGAAGGCCCTATAATCAAGATAGTAAATGGAATTCTTATTAAAGCTATAAAGGTTGGTGCAAGTGATATCCACTTTGAGCCATATGAGAGGAC
>JBBIOI010000209.1:0-2159 GCA_037443425.1 Deltaproteobacteria bacterium | reverse complement strand
AAATACTATCAAAAAATGGTATTACATTAATTGAATTATTGGTTGTAATTTTAATCGTTGGAATACTTGCAGCAGTGGCAGTTCCTACGTATACAAATTATATGATTCGGGCAAGAAGAGCTGATGCAAAAACTGCCTTAGAACAACTTCGAGCATCTCAGGAGATGAGAAGGGCAGAAAGGGGCTCTTATGCAACAGATTTGACTGAGCTTGTAAATTCATGGGGTGCACAGAATGTATCAGGAGATTATGCTATATTGCTAAATTCTGCTACCGCAACTTCGTATATTGGAGAAGCTCAACCCACAACTGCAAGACAATCAGGCGACGGAAGCCTTTATATCAATCAGGACGGTAGAAAATGGCCTGCTGAAAAGTGGGCTAAATAGGAAGGAAAATGGAATAATGAGATCTTTTTGAGAAAGATTTTTGTTACGTTTCAAAATGGGAAGGGTAGATAATGATAAAAAGCAAGATAAATTAATTTATCTTGCTTTTTTAGTTTTATTATAGTAACTATTCATGATGAAGAATCAGAAAATACTATTAACTCAATCCCCTCCTTGGGAGAAAAAAGATAAGGTGGGAAAGTATTTCACCAATTAAATATGCTTAAAGAAAAGTTTAAAGAAATTGAACAGTTATTATTATCAGAATTAAAATCTTATTATGGCGAAAGACTCGTATCTGCAGTGATTTTTGGCTCTGTTGGAAGGGGAACACAAACCTTTGAATCTGATATCGATCTTCTAATAATTGCTAAAGGGCTACCTGATGGAAGAATGAAAAGGATAAGAGAATTTGATTTAATTGAAGAGAAAATAGAACCTTTTCTGGAATCGCTTCGAAAAGAAGAAAAAATTAATACCTATATATCCCCAGTAATAAAAAGTCCTGAAGAGGCAATTAAAGGAAGTCCTATTTTTCTTGATATGGTAGAAGATGCCAGAATTCTTTATGACAGGGATAACTTTTTTGAAAAAGTACTTGAAAGACTAAAAAATAGGTTAAAGGAATTAGGGGCAAAAAGAATATGGAGAGGAAATGCCTGGTATTGGGACCTAAAACCTGATTATAGACCAGGAGAGACCTTTGAGTTATGACAAATGAGGATCTTGCGAAAAGTTATTTGATCAAGGCAGAAAAAAGGTTAAAGATACTTGATGTATTATTAAAAGAGGAGGCATACTCAGATGTAGTTAGAGAGGCACAGGAGATTGTAGAACTTGTGCTAAAAGGAATGCTAAGGCGGGTCGGGATAGAACCTCCAAAGTATCATGATGTAAGCCCCATCCTGATTGAGCATAAAGAAAAATTTAAAAACCTCACATCTGAAGAGCTATCAAAGATTGTAAAGATATCAAAGAAATTAAGAAAGGAAAGAGAGCTATCATTTTATGGTGATATTGATTTTATTCCAACTGAGGAATATAAACTTGAAGATGCAAAAGAAGCCATTGACGGGGCGCATTATGTTTTTAGTATGAGTAAAAAGTAAAAATTAAGGATTTTTTTAAAATATATAAAGCCATGGAACTTTCAATTATTATCCCTATGTTTAATGAGTCTGAAAATGTTAAGAATACTATTGAGAGAATTGAGGAGTCTCTAAAATCTTATAGTGGAGATTATGAGATTGTTGCAGTCAACGATGGAAGTACAGACAATACCTTAGAAACATTACAAGAAATTACTAAATTAGACAACAAGGTAAAAGTAGTTTCATATCCTAAGAATATTGGCCGGGGGATGGCCTTAAGAAAAGGATTTAAAGAAGCAAGGGGAGAATACATTGTCTCGATTGATGCTGACCTTAGTTATTCGCCTGAATATATTCTGAAATTAATTAATATGTTAAAAACTCATCCTGAATTAGATTTTGTGCTTGCCTCACCATATATGCCAGGTGGAGGCGTTAGAGATGTTCCTAAAATTCGTTTATGGATTAGTAGGTTGGGAAATAAAATTCTCCGCTTTGTAATGCCAAATCGAATTTACACCTCTACTGGAATCTTCCGTGCTTATAGGAGAAAAGTTCTTGAGTCTATGGAACTTGAATCCGATGGAAAAGAAATCCATCTTGAAATATTATCAAAAGCGCTTGCCCTTGGCTTTAAGGTAAGGGAGGTTCCTGCTATACTTACCGGCAGAAAAAGAGG
>JBBIOI010000208.1:0-2168 GCA_037443425.1 Deltaproteobacteria bacterium | reverse complement strand
AACTCAATTACGGAATTCCTGAAGAGACCTAAAAAAACTTGACAAAAAATTAATTTTTTATTATTTTTTTCACAATGCTTGTGAAAGGAGTCACATAATTGAAGTATACCAAAATCCCTGAGGCAACGATAAGGAGATTATCAAGATATTCAAGAGTCCTTGAAGAACTTGACCAGAAGGGTGAAAGGGTTATCTCTTCTGCTCAACTTGCAGAAAAATGCCTTGTCAATCCTGCGCAGGTAAGAAAGGATCTTGCATACTTTGGTGAGTTTGGAATTAGAGGTGTTGGCTATTATGTAAAAGATCTGCTCATGGATATTAAAAGGGTTTTAGGATTGAATAGAGAATGGAGATTGGCTGTTATTGGTATTGGTAATTTAGGTTCTGCGCTTCTATCGTATAAAGATTTTTTAAAACAGAATTATAAGATTGTCGCAGCATTTGATATTGATCCCCAAAAGGTAATAGGAAGGGTTTCAGAGAAGTTAGGGAAACCTGTAGAGGTTTTACATATTAACAGGATAAAAGAAGTCGCAAAAGATAGAAATATAGATATTGCCCTGATTGCCACACCTCCTTCTGAAGCACAGAAGGTAGCAAATATGATTGTGGATGCAGGTATAAGGGGGATTCTAAACTTTGCGCCAACACAGATTACAGTTCCAGAGGGGTTCATTGTAAAGAGTGTTTTTTTCACAACCGTTCTTGACAATTTAGCTTATCTTCTATCAAATACCTAATGATAAATTTTCTTCACTAAAAAAATTTCACTATAGGAGAAGGTAATATGAAGAGGACTGTTGGTTTTATAGGATTGGGAATTATGGGCAAGCCCATGGCAAAAAATATATTGAGAGCCGGCTTTCCTTTAGTTGTTTATAGCCGTACTAAAGGCCCTGTTGAGGAATTAGTAAAAGAAGGCGCACTCTCAGCAAACTCTTCAAAGGGAGTAGCAGAGAAGTCTGATGTAATTATCACAATGCTTCCCGATTCTTCGGATGTCAGGGATGTAATACTTGGAGGAAATGGCATTATTTACGGAGCAAAACCTAAATCTGTAGTTATAGATATGAGTTCGATAAATCCCCTTGTTACCCAGGAGATTGAAAAGGTATTAAGAGAGAAAGAGATTGAGATGCTTGATGCGCCTGTAAGTGGCGGTGAGAAAGGTGCAATTGATGGTACCCTTGCCATAATGGTTGGAGGAAAGAAAGAGGTCTTTGAGGATTGTTTGGATATTTTAAAAACCATGGGAAAGAACATTGTTCATGTAGGCTCTATCGGCGCGGGCGGATTTGTTAAGCTGGTTAACCAGATTATTGTAGCGATAAATATAGCTGCAATAGGAGAGGCTTTTAGCCTTGGTATTAAGGCAGGTATTGACCCAGATCTCACGTTTCAAGCCATAAGAGGGGGATTGGCAGGAAGTAAGATTCTCGATGCAAAGTTACCTATGCTCCTTGAGAGAAATTTTAAACCTGGTTTTAAAGTGAAACTTCACAAAAAGGATTTGAATAACGCACTTCTTGTAGCAAGGGATCTTGGAGTCCCGCTTCCTATGTCAAGCTTTGTTCAACAGATTTTTAATTCTTTAATGGCTGAAGGAAAAGGTGAAGAGGACCACTCTGCACTTGCAACATTTTTTGAGAAGATTTCAGGGGTTGAGATAAAGGCGAAGTAAGACCATCAGGGCTCTGAAAAAGGGTCTCCATAATACCCATCAGAGAGCTCTGAAAAATTATTTAAAAATCTTTTCATAGTGGGGAGGTGGGGTGAAAAAGCCTTCAAACGGATACATTTTATAGATTAGCACTATTGATTAATCCCCTTAAAATAATTGTGTTTTTTATCAAGCGATTGTTAGCAATTTAAACATTAAAGCCCGCATTTGAAGGGTTTTGAACCCTACCTCCCCAGTCTATTAAGAATTTTTTCAGAAGTCTCCATAGTCTCGATCATACATCTTGACAATATGAATTTTTTCTAATAATTATAATAATGATACAATGAAGTATCAAAAGAACAGGGGTGTTCAAATACTGCATCCCTGTTTCTATTTAATTAGAGGAGGAAAGTATGAAAAAAGAGAAGTATAACGTTGCTGTTGTAGGGGCGACTGGTGCTGTTGGAAATGAGATGGTGTCTATACTGGAAGAAAGAAACTTTCC
>JBBIOI010000207.1:0-2187 GCA_037443425.1 Deltaproteobacteria bacterium | reverse complement strand
ATGCTATGAGGACAGGATATGCTGCAATGAGGTTTGGATGGACGGCCTTTGTAGTACCATTCCTTTTTGTTTTCTCAAAAACCCTGCTCATGAAAGGAGGCCTTTTAAATATTTTAATTGATATTGTAACAGCAATATCTGGGATATGGTTTATTTCAGTAGCAATGATTGGATTCAGCGTAAGGGAAATAGGAACAATTAAACGAATAATATTTGCAATCGCAGGGTCATGCCTTCTTATTCCAATTGGTATCTTTAACGTGGCTCGATATATTAATATAGCTGGTGTATTTCTCGGGGCAATCATTCTCTGGCTCGAGTTTTCTACCGCAAAAAAACAAAAATTTTCATAGTTTATAAGATTTCCAATCCACTGGTTTAACTGATTTAGAATAGATTGCTTTGGCTTCGCCTCGCAATGACAATCTGGATTTATAATTCTACATAAGAAATGAAACTAAATATGGCAAGGGACAAGCCCATGCCTTACGAAATAAATTATTAATTTTTTTCGTAGGGTAAGCCCTTGTGGCTTGCGGGCCTTTCTTAAAATGTTCTTGACATATAAAGATACATTTAATATAGTGACACCATTGAAATTAGACGATTTTAATGGTCAGTTGAAAGACAGAAATAATACCATGCGAGTATGGTCTTTCAATTCTGTGAGGCAGTAACGGATTGAACAAACTCAAAAGTATTTAAAGGAGGTAATATGTACGAAATAGTGGTTGATACAGGTGGAACATTTACAGATGCAATATTAATAGATGATGAAAGGCGAATCTCTATGGCAAAGTTTCCAACCCATCATGAGAAGCCATCCATGGGAATCATGGGTTGTATTCGACGCTTTTCAGAACAGAGAGGTTGCTCTCCGAAGCAACTTCTTGAAAACACGAATACCATGGTAATTGGAACTACTTTACCAACAAACACAATTGTAGAAAAAAAGGGGGCTAAATGCTGTCTTCTCTATACAAAGGGTTTTAGGGATATACCTGAACTGGGTCGCAGGATTCCAAAGGATGAGATCTATAACCTTAAATTACCTCCCCCTGAAAGCTTCATACCACGTTATCTGCGTTTTCCGATCGAAGAACGTATTCAGTTTAATGGGAAGGTGATTACACCCCTTAAAAAAAGGGACGTTCTTAAGGCAATCAAAAAGGCTAAAGAGCATGGTGTTGAAGTTCCAATCGTATGTTTTTTACATTCATATATCAATCCCGAGCATGAGGAAATAGCAGGTGAGATTATTAGAAAGGAGTATCCAAATGTGGTTCTATCTTCCCATATCCTTCGTCGATGGATGGAATGGGATAGGCTCAGCACAGCTATGATTGCTGGTTCTGTGAAACCAGTGGTTCAAAGATTTATAGAAAATCTTGATGAAGAGCTTAAGAAAAATAACTTTAAAGGAATAACACTTTTTACCACATGTATAGGTGGAGTGGCATCGCCTCAATTATGCCTTGATAATCCTGCTCTTTTAATCGGTTCAGGGCCTGCCTCAGGACCCCTTCTTGGAAGATTCCTCGCCAAGTTATGTAATTTCAATAATGTGATTGTTGTAGATATGGGTGGAACCACATTTGATATCAGTATGCTACCGAATGCAACCATTGGTGTAACCCCTGAGATGAGGGTTGGAGATTTTATTAATGCTATTGAATCAGTTGATGTAACAAGCATTGGAGCAGGGGGTGGAAGTATAGCCTGGATAGATGACCGTAATATCCTTCAGGTTGGTCCAATGAGTGCAGGAGCAGATCCAGGACCTGCCTGCTATAGAAAGGGAGGCATAAATCCTACGGTCACAGATGCAGATACAGTGCTTGGGTATATACCTTCAGATTTTTTCCTTGGTGGAACTATTCCTCTGGATTTAGATTTAGCAATAAAGGCCATTGAAAGTAAGATAGCTAGACCTCTCCATGTTGATGTAGTTACTGCTGCACATGCCATATCAGCCTTAGTAGAAGATAACATGGCTCAGGGGATTTTTTTAAGTGCTGTAGAAAGAGGTCTTGACCCACGTGATTTTACACTTGTTGCAGGGGGTGGAGCAGGACCAGTTCATGCTACTGCGATTGCTTCCCGTCTTGGTATCAATCAGATATATATCCCGAAACAGGCATCTGTTTTTTGTGCACTTGGGGCTTCTCTGGCAAACTATGAATATGT
>JBBIOI010000206.1:0-2254 GCA_037443425.1 Deltaproteobacteria bacterium | reverse complement strand
AAATCTCATTTGAATCTGAAGAAAGATATAAGTTATTTCCATCTCCAGGAATGATTCTGATATTTGTAAAAACACTTTTCAGAGTATGATAAATACAGCTATTTAAGTTTTTCAATTCTTCGTTCATATAGGTTAAAGAGCCAGGTAATCCGATGACAAGTATTCCTTTATCGTTCAGCTTCTTTTTTGCTAATGAAAAAAATTCTTTAGTAAAGAACCGATTTGCTTGCAAATTTGATGGTTCAGTAATTCCTATCAATACCAAATCGTATTTATCTTGAGTTGATTTGAGGAAAAATCTGCCATCAATATGCCTTATATTCACCCTTTTATCATTCAATTCGTATTCTGTCAGTTGTGTTGGAAATTTTCTAATTAGACTGATTAGTAGTGGATCGAGTTCTGCATATTCGATTGTTTCTATAGATGGATATTTCAGTGCCTCGTTTATAATACCACCAGCTCCACCACTTAAGATTAAAAGCCTTCTTGGTTTTGGGTGAGCAAGAGATGGAAAATGGACAATCTCTTCAACAAAGGGTATGTCTGGGACAGGAGTTATTAGACTCGAAACCCCATCTTCAAAGAAGATATACTGTCCCTCATTTTCTATCACGCATATATTACCATATGGGGAATTTTGGTAGTGTAATATATTTTGATTCTTCCATTGTTTTTTTATTGAATACTGATGTATCTCTTCTGCATTACTGGTCATAATTAAATAGGCAGAGAAAAATATAACTATACTTACGACAAATAAAATTATCATTTGAAATAGTCCAATTCTCCAGTAAGGGATTATTAGAGCGAGACATATAATCAAATTCACAAGCGTAAGCCAGAGTATTATTTGAAACGAATTAAGGTAAGGAATGAATAAATATGTGCAGACAAATCCACCTATAATAGTCCCGATAGTCTCATAAGCATAAACCTTGCCTGCAGAATATTGGGCCTGACTTGAAAATATTGAATAAATCTCACAACTAAAGGTAAATAATGCACCATGTAATATACTTACCGGTAAAAGTATAAGAAATGAGGAATAAAACATCGGTAAAAAGCCGATAATTTCACCAATAGAGAAGCCTAACATGTTTTTTAGAAGACGTATTTGAAAAATAGCTATGAACAAAGATATAGAGAAAAGAATCGTTATAATTATATATGCCTCAAGTTTGTTTTGGATTTTTTCAATCTTTCTTCCAAGAAAGAAAGACCCGAAGGCCTCAAGAATAAGCCAGTTTGCCAGGATAATACCGATTGAAAATTCATTGCCAGAAAATACAATAAGAAACTCCCTTAATAGTATTATTTCTGAAACAAGCCCACTGAACCCCATGATTAGTATTGCTATAAGGACACAATTTTTCATATAAGTATCTTCTTAATTTAAAATAGGTTAGACTTTTTTAACTTCGACCTGTTACTAAAACTTATATCAGAGTAGACTTACTTCTAATCTTTGAATTTTATTCGGAATGACGATTATGCATTGCAATAGATACTTTTCAGAGATCTGGTTTATTTTTATTATCATTTAGGTGCTTTTTTACATATTCTGACCAAGCACTCGAGGGGTCAAGCTCAAGATATCTTAGCCAGTATTTTTTTGCTTCGTAAAATTCTCCAAGCCTTTCAAGTGCTCTTGCAAGATTAAAAAATGCATCTGCAAAATGTGGATTTTCATGTATGGCTTTAAAATAAAAAAGGACTGCATTATCTAAATCTCCCTTTTCTTCGAGAAGATTAGCAAGGTTATAGTTCGCTTCAATGTGATCAGGATTGAGTCTTAAGGCCTTTCTATAGCATAACTCAGCATCCTTCCTTAAACCTGAGTTATACATTATATTCCCCATATTCACGATTGCATCGATATGGTCAGGTTTTAACTTCAATAATGTTTCATACCTCTTTTGCGCCTCGCTAAGTTTACCCTCCTCCTCCAGTTCAAGTGCCTGAAAGAATAACTCTTCTATTTTATCAACAGGTAACGGAATAAGATTCTTTTGCCTTATTGAAAAATTAATGAGAAGCTGTCCATCAGGTGTAAATCGGAGATTATCCTTGCACAAAATTAATTTATCTTTATAAACAAATATCTTTATTTCGGATAGGGGTTGATTAACTTCGGGCATGATCTTTCTTAATTTTTCTAAACATCTTTTAATTCTCCTAAGAGATATACCTTCATTTAAAAGTCCTTTTAGAGTCCGAAATGCTACAAGCCCTTTGAAATCAAAGAATATAT
>JBBIOI010000205.1:0-2442 GCA_037443425.1 Deltaproteobacteria bacterium | reverse complement strand
GTATTCATCTATCACCAGAGGACCTATACTACACAGGAAGGGGTTGCAGATATTCAGCAAAATGTTAGGGTTGCCATTAATAAGATGATTCGTGAGATACGTATGGCAGGCTTTGGTGTAAAGAACGAAAATGCAAATGGTGAAAATAATATTATTAAGGAATTTTGTAAAATAAATGGATTAACAAATATAATTAATCCAGCCAATGATGTTATGGTTGATGGAATTTTACATGACCAGATTACATTTTATACTGCCTATGAACAGGTTGCTGTGTTAGAGAAAGATGTTTCCGAAGGAGAAAATTCAATTAAAGTCAATTTCAATGGAAGTTCAAGATTTGATAAGACATGGAAAACATTTATATGTATTAATGGGAAATATTTGTATAAAATTACACCTACAAGCGGTGATATTCTTACAATTGAAAAAAATTTAAATAATAGTGATGAAATAAATGCAATTATTGCTAATCACAAAGAAGGAGAGCCTATTTTTTTAATAAGGGCAATTCGATATGGATTAAGGATGGATAATGGGATTCCCGTATTATTCAGAGATTTATATCCAGAAACTGGTGGAAGCAGGAGGGCTACTGTAGCTGAAAATATTGAATCCTTACAATTTCGATATCTGCTTTCAGACTCTACAGAAGTAGACTCACCATCAGACCCTAAACAGATAAGAGGGGTTAGAATAACCATTACAGCAAGAACACCAATAAAAGACCCTTCCATTAAAGCAGGAGATGGATTTATTAGGAGGACAATAACGACCTACGTGGATTTAAGAAATTTAAGGGACGACTCTTCATAGAAAAAAGGAGTTTTAAAATGGAATTTAGAAAAATTATTTTTAATAAGCCTTTATCAATAATTAAAGGTGAAAATGGAGTATCAATAATAATCGCCCTTCTTATTCTTCTTGTACTTACAATCCTGGGAATTAACGCAATAAATACTGCCACTTTTGAAACGAATATAGCAGGGAATGAAAGGCTTTACAATAACGCATTTTATGCAGCCGATTCAGGAATAGACTACTTTTATGCAAATATCCACGAATATCTCACTATGTATTTAAATAATCCTAACTCAACAATCACTGGAATTAATAGTAAGTCGTTAGGGATTGATTTGGCGGGAAGTGAGTTCAATATTCTTCCTATTTCACCCAATGATATTCAGGTGATTGATATTGGACCACCAATTCGAGTTGAATTTAAAATTGTATCAGAAGGGATTGCTCCAAACTTTCCTGTAGCAGGTAGGGTGAGGATTGAAGCACTTATAGAAGCAGTAAGTCAAGAGGCACCCCAAGAATATCCAGGAGGCTCAACATGAGAAAATCCTTTTTTAATCCCTTAATAATTTTAATATCGATTCTTTTTATCTCGATAACTGCATTTGGACAATCAGACCTTTTTGAAATCAGAACCCCAAATGTAATGATTATCTTTGATACATCAAGTTCAATGAATATGGATGTTAATGGGATTAGTGTTTCTTCAGGAAATGCAAAAGGTATAGATGGAAATATTTATAATTTTGAAGGTGGAGGAAACCATCCTAATAGTAAACTATATCAGGCCAAGCAAGCCCTTAGAAATGTAATAAAGAATCTCGAAAACGTCAATCTGGGGCTCGCCACTTATGGACAGAGAAAACAGGAAAAGTGGAGAGGTTATTTCAGAAAATGGACAGTAATTCAATCAGCACAGCCAGAGAAAAAATGGTGTGAAAAGAGGTACTGGAGGTGGAGGGTTGTAAACACAGTAGATGGCCCGAGATATGCAAATGATTTTTCACCAAACAGTTTTAAAGATGCCTGGGGTAATTTAAGAACCGATATAAAAATAGGTTCCCGTTTCTACAGGACAATCGAAATATTTGATAAACCTAATAGTCTTATCCCTCCCCACAACAATCTGAAAAAAAAGTTTTATGATTGGTGGTATACAGTTACAGATATAAAATTCAATGCAGAATATGGCTGGCACACCTATACATATGTTTCAGATCCTCTAACCTATGATCTCTATGAAGAAGATGTGATGAAGATAGATGGTTGTATTTCCTGTGGAACTGACACCGAAGGAGATCCTTTTCCAAGAAATTGGTCTGGAGGATGGAGTACTTATTTTAAGGGTGAATCGGAATATGAAAATCCGTATGGTGGCCAGAAATCAAATGATTATTGGAAATGTCAAAGTAAATCAACCCCTGCAAAAAGCGAAGTTGTAGATTGGGTTTATCAATGGCGAACTTATAGTGGAAAGCCTGAAGAAGTATGCAAAGATCAACCAGATGGCTGGCTTTATGTAAGTGGATGCTATGATGCCTCAGAATATTATTACCCAATAGGTCCTTCATCCCCAGCACTTCCACCCGATCCAAGCCGTCCTCATACCTGGAGCTATTTTAGAATTAATGGGAATTCCTG
>JBBIOI010000204.1:0-2469 GCA_037443425.1 Deltaproteobacteria bacterium | reverse complement strand
AGCATCTGCCTTTCCAAAGCTGAGTGAGTGACCTACTGTCCCCGAGGAGGTACAGATTCCTATCGGTGTATCCTCCGGAGAAATAAGGAGTCCTATCTTTAAGCTCAGTGGAGATTGACCTGCATATATTCCGATCTTTCTTTCTTTCAGAGTGGATAAGTATATGTCTCCACCATTTTCAATGATCAATTCTTTTGATAAATGGATAAGGTCATTATAAACCGATTCTGCAATAGCTCCTGCTACAGAAGCCATCGGACCAACTTTAGCAAGACGAGATGTTTTTACCATCGTCCTTACTATATCTGGCATCCCTATTTCTTCGTCCAAAGGAACAAGGCTTGTCCTAAATTCTGGATTTATCTCAATATATTTCTCGATTTGATGGCGATATTTTAATACGGATTCTAATGCCTCATTACTGAGGTCCTTCTCGGCCCTTATGAGCAGGTCGGTCTCCTTAACTATGACCTCAAATTTAATAAGATCATCTGTCTTTACAAGGTTTCTATAAGTCCTCTTCTCATACATTATTTTTCCAATGCTGATTAACGAATTTTAAAAATTATAAAAGTTAGCCTTACTGAATGTCAAAGGTCGAATTTGTAGTTTTGAGGGTTTGTACCTCTTTATAAAATGAATGATCCCAGATTGTCATTGCGAGTCGGACTTTTTCAGAACTCTCAACTTGCAGAGACATAAAGACTATTAGAATATAATTTCGAGGAGTATGATGAGAAATCTTAATTTCTCTAAAAATCTAAGTATTAAAGATATTTCTGGATCAAGATTTCGGCAATCTGGATAGCATTAAGGGCTGCTCCCTTTCGGATGTTATCAGCCACGATCCACATATTAATCCCATTTGGAATAGACTCATCTTCTCGAATCCTTCCAACAAATGTCTCATCCCTTCCAGCTGCATATATTGGAAGAGGATATTCAAACTTCTTTGGATTATCAACCACCACAACACCTGGTGCCTTTGAAAGTATTTCCCTCACCTCATTGGCTGTGATCTTCTTTTCGGTCTCAATATTTACAGATTCTGAATGACCATAGAAAACTGGTACCCTTACGGTAGTAGCTGTTACCCTTATGGAGTCATCCTCCATAATCTTTTTTGTTTCGTTTACCATCTTCATCTCTTCTTTTGTATACCCATTATCAAAAAATACATCAATATGAGGAAGACAATTGAATGCAATCTGATGTGGGTAAACCTCTTTCTTTATCTCTTGTTGATTATAGATAGCAAGTACCTGATTTTCAAGCTCCTGGATTGCCCTCTTTCCTGTTCCAGAAACCGCTTGATAAGTTGACACAACAACCCTCTTTATTCTTGCTACATCATGTATAGGTTTTAAGACAACAACCATTTGAATAGTTGAGCAATTTGGATTGGCAATAATATTCTTATTTCGATACTGACTTATTGCATGGGCATTCACCTCTGGAACAACAAGGGGTACCTGAGGGTCCATCCTGAATGCGCTTGTATTATCAATAACCACACAGCCTGCCTTTGCCGCAATTGGAGCAAATTTTTCACTGACTGAACCTCCTGCAGAAAACAGGCCGATATCTATTCCATCAAAAGAGTTTTCATCAAGGATTTCAACCGTGTATGACTCTCCTCTAAACTCTATCTTTGTCCCTGCTCCCCTGGGTGAGGCAAGAAGCTTAAGTTTATTAACAGGAAAGTTTCTTTCCTCCAGTATAGACACCATCTCATTTCCAACAGCACCAGTCGCCCCTACAACAGCAACGTTATACTTCTCTTTTTTCATACTTTCCTCCTTTAATTAAATAGAAACAGGGATGCAGTCTTTGAACACCCCTGTTCTTTTAATACTTCATTGTATTATTATTATATTATAATTATTAGAAAAAATTCATATTGTCAAGATGTATGATGATGGCATGATGGCATCCCCTTTTTCAGGGCTCTGATGGTCTATGGTCTTGCTTCGCCTTTATCTCAACACCTGAAATCTTTTCAAAAAATGTTGCAACTGCAGAGTGGTCCTCCTCACCCTTGCCTTCAGCCATTAAAGAATTAAAAATCTGTTGAACAAAGCTTGACATAGGAAGCGGGACTCCAAGATCCCTTGCTACAATAAGTGCGTTATTCAAATCCTTTTTGTGAAGTTTTACTTTAAAACCAGGCTTAAAATTTCTCTCAAGGAGCATAGGTAACTTTGCATCGAGAATCTTACTTCCTGCCAATCCCCCTCTTATGGCTTGAAACGTGAGATCTGGGTCAATACCTGCCTTAATACCAAGGCTAAAGGCCTCTCCTATTGCAGCTATATTTATTGCTACAATAATCTGGTTAACCAGCTTAACAAATCCGCCCGCGCCGATAGGGCCTACATGAACAATGTTCTTTCCCATGGTTTTTAAAATGTCTAAACAATCTTCAAAAACCTCTTTCTTTCCTCCAACCATTATGGCAAGGGTACCATC
>JBBIOI010000203.1:0-2552 GCA_037443425.1 Deltaproteobacteria bacterium | reverse complement strand
GTGGGTTCATTATCAGGGGTATGATTGATTATCCATGGGAGAAATTCAACTTTGGACTTGGTGGAATGTATGCTTCTGGTGCTGATACAAAGAAGACAAGTGCAACAGGTTATCCTGGTAGCCTGGTTGCTTATGGAACAGGAGCTGCAAGCACAAAGGTTGGCTCATATGTAGTTCCACCTCTTGCAGAGCATACATATATGAATGAAGCCCTTGTATTTTATGGAACCGGTGGACCGGGTATCACCCGTGGTGCTCCAAATAACTATGGATCTGCATCTGGTACTGCAATGACAAGAGGTAGCTATGGTGGAACATGGTTTGCAAAGGCATATGCAAGCTTTAAGGCAACACCATGGTATACAGTTAAACTTCAGGGGCTCTATATCGGCGATACAACAAAACATGGAAACACAATTGGAACCGCTCGAAAAGCTGATGGACAAACATTAAGAGATGACTCAACCATAGGCTGGGAATTTGATATCTTCAACGACATCCAGATATACAAGAACCTTATGTGGAGAGTAGGTGCTGGTATCCTATTTGCTGGAGATGCCATGGATTATTGGAACAGCAAATTGAGTAAAAATGAAGATCCAAAGAATCCATGGGCTATTGTAACAAGGTTGATCTACACATTCTAATGAATGTGTAACCAAAAAGGCGACCGCCCTGAGCAAAGTCGAAGGGGCGGTCGCCTTTTTTATTTAAAAAATACAGAAAGATTTCTCGACCTTCGATCTCGAAATGACAAGTGGTGGTGATTCTCTGCTGTGTCTCGAAATAACAAAGGGTGGTCAATTTTCTGATGTGTCTCGAAATGACAGGGAGGAAAATAAAAATTAAGAAGCTTTCCGAAGCAAAGCCTACCAAATCTCAATTCAAACCTTGACTTTTAAGTAAGAATAAATCATTATTTCAAAAAGAAACTTTAAGATGAGGAGAACATATGTCACATAACAAAAAAATCTATATACTCTTATTTCTCGCATTCTTTTTAATCTCGTGCTCTAAAATCCCATTTATAGGAAAGAAGGAACAAAAGCCTGAAAGGATTCCTGAAGGACAAACTGTAACCATAGAAGGAATGGAAAAGATAAAAGGTGTAAATCCTCCAAGAGCAGAAACACCACCAAAAAAACCATCTCCCACCCCTCCCCCAAAAAAAGAAACAGAGACAAAGATTGCCTCCATCCCAGCAAGACCATTTTACAGCCCTTCGCTCCCGCTTTTTCAAGTCGGCTTTAAAAGAAAAGTTGTCATTCTCGATTTTGAAAACAAAACCACATACAAGGAGGAAAGGCTTGGCGAGGTTGTCTCAAAAAAACTTTCTGATAAACTTGAGGCAACCCAGCGAGTTGTTCTTGTTGATTCCATTTTCCTAACGGATTTATTAAAAAGAGAAGAATTTAAATTTCAGAATCTCTCTGAAACATCGGCTATGAAAAAGGCTTATCAAACATTTGGAATCCAGGCATTCTTAAAGGGAGTAATAACCGATTTAAGTCTTCTCTCATCAAAGGCTTCAGAAACTTCTGAAGAAGAGGTCTCTTTTGCAACAGCTAAAATAGAGGTTCATCTTATTGATGCATCTACTGGAAATATTCTTAGAACCTTCATTGGAAGAAGCCCGATCTTTGGCACAAAGGAACAAGGAGAATACAGCCGAAGTAAAGCCGTTCTTAAAGCCATTGATTTTGCCCTTGATGAGGTCCTTGACAGCCTGCTTCGCCAGCTTGATATACTTGAGTGGACAACAACTATTGCAAAGATTGAAGGAGAAAATATTTATATAAATTCTGGAAAATTATCGGGTCTGAGAGTTGGAGATACACTCGAAATCTATGAACCAGGAAAAGAGATTATTCATCCCACCACAAAGTTCTCGCTTGGATGGACAACAGGGAAACTAAAAGGAATAATCCGTATTACTGAGCTTTTTGGTGTTGATGGAGCGGTTGGTAAAGTCGTTCAAGGAGAAGGTTTTAGCCTCGACGATGTAGTGAAATCAGTGATTAAATAAAGGGGTCAAGGGGTCAAGGGTTCAAGCGAGATCGAGGTATCATCTTACTTACCCTTTTTGAAATTGAAATGATTAATTAAATAACCTTTAAATCAAAAATCTTTGAATTCTTGAACCCTTTGACCCTGGAGCCCTTAAACCCTAAAAATGAGATTGCCACGCGCTAAACGAGAAAAACCATATAAACTAAATGGACCAGAAATACCTTCACTTATCTTAAGGCTGTGTCACAACGAGTTAAATACCATGTTTGTCATTTCGAGCTTCCTTTCTCTTTCATTCCAAACTTCCTTTTCTTTCATCCCGAGCTTCCTTCCTCTGCCATTCCGAGCGTCTTTTTCCTGTCATTCCGAGCTTCTTTTCCCATGTCATTCCGAGCGAAGCGAGGAATCTTTAAGAAAGATTTCTCGGCTCCGCCTCGAAATGACAACCCCCTTCCAATCCTTGAAAGTTTAAAACCGATATATTATATTCTTTTCACATTTTATTTCTTAAAAATAAAAAATAAAAAATTCCTTATGAAGTC
>JBBIOI010000202.1:0-2621 GCA_037443425.1 Deltaproteobacteria bacterium | reverse complement strand
GGCCTTGATTTCTCATAAAAAATTCAAGAAGTTCGTACTCTTTTGGAGTTAAATCGATCTTAACATTACCCCGAAAAACTCGGTGCCCCTCAATTTCTAATCTCAGGTTAGCAATCTGTAAAATTGACGAAGGCTTGCCCTCTTTTGTCCTTCTATGAATAGCCCGTATCCTCGCAAGCAGTTCGTTAAAAGAGAATGGCTTAATTAAATAATCGTCTGCACCTAATCCTAATCCGTACACAATATCCCTCTCTGAATCTTTTGCGGTTAGAAAGATGACAGGGGTCAATATCCCTTTTGCTCTCATTTCTCTTAAAATATCCCTTCCATCAACCTTTGGAAGCATGATATCGAGTATGACAAGATCATAATTTTCATGGAGGGCAAGATATAAACCCTTTTTCCCATCGTGTGCGACATCCACAAAATATGAATTTTCTATTAATCCTTTCTTAATAAATTGAGCAATCCCTCGATCGTCTTCAACGACTAAAATCTTCATCTTTTATTTGTTATGTAACCAATGACAGATTAAGAGTAGCTTTATTGTTTTCTTGCAACGCCTGTCTTTATTGCAGCTTCCTTCACCCGATGGGCGACACATTCAGGGACCTTTCTATTAAACACGCTTGGAATAATATAATCCTCGCTCAATTCTTCCTCAGTAACTATTTGAGCAATTGCATAGGCAGCAGAAAAGAGTATCTCATTGTTTATCTCCCTTGCCTGCGAGTCTAAAATTCCTCGGAAGAGCCCTGGAAAACAGAGGACATTATTAATCTGGTTTGGGTAATCTGACCTTCCTGTAGCCATAACTCTGACATAGCGGCCAGCCTCCTCGGGCATAATCTCAGGTACAGGGTTTGCCATTGCAAAGACAATCGGATCCTTTGCCATCTTTCTTATATCCGCAAGCTTTATTACTCCGGGCTGTGAAAGCCCAATAAATACATCTGCACCCTTAAGGGCCTTTGAAATAGGTCCTTTTATTTTTTCTGGATTTGTAAGATTTGCTATCCTTTCTTTTACTGGATTCATATTCTCTTTTCTACCTTCATAAAGTGTTCCGGTTCGGTCACACCCAATAATATCCCTCACTCCAAAGGATAAAAGAAGCTGGATGGTTCCAATACCTGCAGCACCTAACCCACTTACAACAATACGGATATCTTTAAATTGCTTACCCACAAGCTTTAATGCATTTATTAATCCTGCTAAAACTACAACAGCAGTCCCATGTTGATCATCATGAAATACAGGGATATTCAACTCTTTTTTCAATCTTTCCTCAATCTCAAAACAACGGGGGGCAGAGATATCTTCAAGATTTATTCCTCCAAATCCAGGTGAAATCCATTTTACTACGGCTACAATTTCATCAGGATTTTTTGTACCGAGGCAGATAGGAAATGCATCAACCTGGCCAAATTCTTTAAAGAGTATAGCCTTACCTTCCATGACTGGCATAGCTGCTTGTGGACCAATATCACCAAGACCTAAAACAGCAGATCCATCTGTAATGATAGCAATGGTATTTTTTTTGATTGTAAAATCATATACCTTCTCTGGGTCTTCATAAATGGCTGTACATATTCTTGCTACTCCAGGGGTATAAACCATGGAAAGCTCATCCCTTGAACGAAGTGGAATTTTGTTTTTTACTTCTAATTTTCCTCCCTGGTGTAGCATAAAGGTTCGATCAGTTACATTGATAACCCTCACTCCCTTTACCTTATTTAACTCACCTACGACCTTCTGACCGCTTTCAACATTTGCCACATTGATAACGATATCTCTTATGATGGTTTCTTTAGTAACCCCTACAATATCAATGGCATCAATGTCTCCTCCTGCCCTTCCGATAGCAGAGGTTGCCTTCCCAAGTGTTCCAGGTTTGTTAATAAGCTCTACCCTCACAAGGATACTATAACTTGGACTTGGCTTTTTTAGCATCTTAAATCTCCTCTTTTTTTGAATTATTTATTATTCCATCAAAAACTTCAAGCGAACGGACACTTTTATCTGAAACCTATGAAAAAGTCATTGAAAGACTGGGGAGGCAGAGTTCAAACCCTTCGAAAGGAGGTCATCGAGAGGATTTTTTGTCACAAAAAATTCTTGATGATAATAAGAATATATTTTAGATTTAATCTTGAGGAGGAAAAGAATTTGAGAAAGGAGATTTTAGAGGCCATACAAAAAGTTGATACAAGTAGATGGAGAAAGATATCAGTTGAGTTTGGAAGAGATTTTATAGAAGTCTTAGTCCCTCCAGATTGTATAGAACTTACGATGAAAGATGCAAAGGTTTTGAGTGATCCACGAAAGGCAATAGAGGAATCGCTTAATAAACCCATTCATAGTCCAACACTCGATGAGATCATCCTTAAGAAAGGAAAACCACAAAAAGAGATTTCTGTGGCGATTGCGGTTTCCGATATTACAAGACCTGTTCCATACAGAGGAGAAAATGGTATACTTTTGCCTTTACTTAAAAGACTCGAATCTTCAGGGATAAGGAAAGAAAAAATTAAGATTATTGTTGCAACGGGGATGCATCGGTCAAGCACAAAAGAAGAAAAGATTGAGATGTATGGAAAAGAAGTTTTTGAACAGTATAA
>JBBIOI010000201.1:0-2845 GCA_037443425.1 Deltaproteobacteria bacterium | reverse complement strand
TTGATGCTTCAGTCCAGCCTTCCTTTTCAAAACGTTCTATAACCTCAGCAGGATGACTGGCTTCTTTAAGCCATCGATAATAAGTTCCTGTTTGACTGCCCAATCCATCACGACACTCGGCAACCAAAATAATATAGCCTCCAGGCCGTGTTGCTATCTCTGCAGGAGAGATAGCCTTCTGTGATTGGTGAAGGTCTATGTCTCGTGGATATCCACCCGGACTTGTTATAACTATGTCGAACTTTTCTCTTATAGTTACCATTTTGGTCTTCTTGCAGAATTCCACACCCAATAACCATGCATCTTCCAGATCGCCTGTCACGATCTTGGTTATTCTTTTTGAAGAGTTTGTAATTACATTTACGATAAAGTCTACTCCAACTATCTTGGCTGCTTCCATAGCAGAAATATGGAAAAGATTGTTTTCTAATTTACCAAGGGCTACCTCTCGTCCTCGATAAGGGAATGAGTGATGTAATTTTATCAAGGGTTCACCAGCAATTCCAGGTATAATTGACTTTCGCCCACCAGTGAACCCGGCTGTTTGATGAAGATCGATGAGACCTGTTAGAATTTTAATATCAGCATGGACAAAGTGCTTATTTATTATGAGGGGAAGGCCACTTGGGGTATTTCCGAGATCTTCCATTTCTTCATCTTCAGTAGCACAGTGATTGATGATTGAAAATTCCTTTACAACTTCTTCTCCTAACATCATTGAAAGTTCGCTGGGAGAAACTGGCCTGTGTACCCCTGTAGCAACCAGGAGTGTAATTCTCTCAGATGGAATCCCTGCATGCTTAAGGTCTCTTATCAATTTTGGGAAAAATCGCCTATAAGGAAGAGGTCTTGTTATATCATTAATCAGGATCACAGCCCTTCCTTTTTTTCTTTGGACAATATCTGGAAGTGGTGCTGTGCCTATAGGGTGATCCATGGCAGATTCAATTTCTTCGTCAGAGAGTTCCACAGAGGGTTTTCCCTCGAATACCTCCACATATAAATCGCTCGGTAGTCGGAAAAATAGATAATGATCTCCATATGGAATACTATATTCTCTGTATGTCCCCATCTTTATCCTAATATAGAATATTAGTTAATTGCCTTATAGAAGGCAGGTGTTCAATATTCTCAACCAAAGCTATTATCTCTTCTGCCTTTTGGATAGGAAGTCGGGTTGTGGCTAAGCTCATGAATTTAGTCTTAACCTCTTCATTTGAGAGAGGATTTTCTGGAGATCCTTTTGGTGCATCAACACGTTCTATAAACCTTTGACCATCTTTTAATTCCACTTCCACTATACTGGGGAACTTCTCTGGGTAAACCCTGTCTATTTCTTGGTCAACTATCACCTCAACTCTGCGAGCCAGATCAAGGATTTTAGGGTCTCTCAGTTTTTCGTCTGTGAATTGATCTGGAAGGACATCAGGTTCAAGTAGGGAAACAGCCACATTATATTGCATACTCATCTGAGCCTTCAAGGAGGTTGACGGGATATATTGCCAGCCTGTCTGGATTTTTACAACCTCACTGTTGTAAACTTTAATTTTTTCCACATTTTCGGGATTGAATTGATACCTATTCTTTATTTTTTTCACTGCATCTATAGATGAATGGACACTGCGGCAGCTTGGGTAAGGTTTTATAGAAGTTCTTTCGGTCTCAAAAACTTTACCTAAATCTTTCACAATCCTTTCAAAATCGTAGTTATCAGAGAGGGCACGACATAGCCCACCATCTTCTGCTTCAAGAATTTGTCGCGGGCCTGAAAATCCCTTCTTTGCAAGCAACATAGATAGAATGCCACTTTGGGCAGCCTTTCCAGGGTGGAGATGCTTGCTCATTGCTCCTTCTACATTAAATGCCCAGAGTCCGGCTGATTGGGAACCTGCCAGACCGAGAGAACTTAAAAACTCATCGAGTCCGAGTCCGGCAAGTTTTGCTGCAGCCGTTGCCGCGCCAAGAGTGCCGCAAACTCCGGTAAGATGCCATCCTCGCAATTTTACTGAATTTGGTCCTGATCCAAGGCTCACTCTTATCATGACCTCATATCCTGCTACGAGGGCAACGAGGAACTCACGTCCCGAACTATCTAATGTCTCAGCTACACATAGAGCTGCGGGTAAAACAGCTGCTCCAGGATGTAATTTTGCTTCATTATGTGTATCATCAAAGTCATAGCTATGGATGAAGATACCAAGTGCCAGCGAGACATTTAGTGGAGGCCCTTTAAAGTTATTTAACCATAAAGTAGAATGACCCTCTCCTCCTAATTCCTTAACAAATTCTGCTGCAATCTGACCATGACGTGTAGTGGTTCCGAAAATTCCACAACCTATAGAATCCAGCAGACACTGCTTTATTCTCTGGATACAGATGGGTGGGATAGAGTTATACTGCAGAGACCATGCAAATCGAGAAATCTTCTCAGAAATTCCTTCTTTCATAATATTAAAGTGATTATTTAATAAATTTTGATTTTTATATAATTTTAAACTTGAATCACGCATTAAAAAAGTCTTGCATTAATATTTCATCAAAGTAAAATGCGTATCAGAACCTCATTTTGGGTTTGTCCCTTAACATATCAAAAGTTTAAGTTAAGGAACAATGCAAAAACTTATTCCTCGTTTACTGGGAAGTTACAGTTTAGTTTTTCCAAAATACAAGATTCTAATTAATATACCCCCTCTTGAGTTGTCAAGAGGGTTTTGGAGACCTCTGAAAAACTATTTAAAAATTCTTTCATAGATGGGGAGGTAGGGTGAAAAAGCCTTCGAGCGGATACCTTTTATAGATTAGCACTATTGATAAATCCCCTTAAAATAATTGGTTTTTTCTAAAG
>JBBIOI010000200.1:0-2934 GCA_037443425.1 Deltaproteobacteria bacterium | reverse complement strand
ATCTCTGGCATTCAAAGGTTACGGTGTAACCCATATTGATGGAAAGGTTTTATTTGTTCCTTTAAGTGTAACAAAAGACGAAGGCCTTATAGAGATTGTTGAAGACAAAAAGACCTTTTCAATAGGAATAATAAAAGAGCTTCTTAAACAATCACCATGGAGGGTTTTGCCTCAATGTAATCTTTTTGGTAAATGTGGAGGCTGTCAGTGGCAACATATTGATTATTCAATACAACCCGAATCGAAAAAAGAGATATTGACACAAATCCTTCAAAGGCTTGGAAGGTTTAAAGAAATACCTCCCATTTCAATAATAAAATCATCAAATCCATATGGTTATAGAACAAGGATCCAGATTAAACTGATGGGGAATAAGATTGGATTTTATCAAATGAGATCCCACAGTATTGTCGAGATTGACCATTGCCCTGTATGTCATCCTTTAATAAATCAAATCATAAATCTTGTTAGAAAGGACATAAAAATATTCTTAGGGGCTCATGAGATTGAAATAAATATCTCCCCTTTTGAATTAAAAGGAGTTCTAATCATTAGAAATCTTAATCTAAATTCAAAGTCAAGGGAAAGAATAGATAATTTTCTAAACAGAAATCCAGTGATTAAGTGCATGGTCATTGAGAGAAAAGAGGGACCAATCTTCTTCGGAAATCCTTACCTTTACTATAAATTTTTATTTCCAGAAGGATTTGGAAAAAGGGAGATCTTATTTAGAATTTCGCCAGGGAGTTTTTATCAGATAAATCTTGAGGAGAATCAAAAATTGGTAGAGACTGTGATTGAATTTTCAGAGATAAAAAATAATGAGAGGGTACTCGATCTTTATTGTGGTATTGGTAATTTTACAATCCCCCTTTCCCTTTTATCAAAAGAGGTTATTGGGATTGAGGCAAACAGGGCTTCATTTGAAGATGCATGTTTCAACGCAAAACAGAATGGTCTTTCTAACTCCAAATTTATATATGGCGATGTGGAAAAGGTTTTAAAAGCAAATACCTTGAAGGGGACAAACCTTATTATACTGGACCCTCCAAGGGCGGGTTGCAAAAGGATACTAAATGAAATTATGAGTATAGAACCTATGAGGATTGTCTATGTGTCCTGTGAACCTACAACCCTTTGCCGAGATCTCAGATCATTTAATGAAAAGGGATATAAACTTGAGAAGTTAACCCTCATTGATATGTTCCCTCAAACCTTCCACATAGAAGTTGTAGCATTGCTCAGATCACTTTATTAAGTGGGTATTCTATAATGCCTACTGCACCCCTTTTTATCAATTGTGGGATCAGGTCTCTTACCACCTTTTCTGAAACCATCACCTCAACAGCAAACCAATCATTCTGGAAAAGATTAGAGATCGTTGGTGCAGTTATACATGGTAAGATTTCAATTACACTTTTTAGATCATTTGCCGAGACATTCATCTTTAAACCAACCATGCCTTCTGCCTGCAAAGCGCCCTGAAGAAGGAGCCCGATTTGATCTATCTTCTCCCTTTTCCAGGGATCATTATAAGCCTCTTTGTTTGCAATTAATTGTGTATTTGTTTGGAGAAGTTCTTCAACAATTCGGAGTTTATTTGCCCTTAATGTACTACCTGTCTCTGTCACCTCTACTATTGCATCGCAGAGTCCTTCAATTACCTTCCCCTCAGTTGCCCCCCATGAAAACTCTACATCAACATTTATATTCCTTTCCGCAAAGTATCGTTTTGTAAAATTGACAAGTTCTGTAAAGATCTTTTTCCCTTCAAGGTCTTTTAGTTCACGGATAGGAGAATCCTCAGCTACCACCAAAACCCAGCGTGCTGGCGCCAGGCTTGCCTTTGAATAGATAAGATCTTTTACAACCACTACATCCGAGCCATTTTCAAGAATCCAGTCCTTCCCTGTAAGCCCCATATCCAGTGTCCCCATCTCTACAAAACGCGACATTTCTTGGGCCCTCACTAATGTACAACGAATCTCGTCATCATCAATAACAGGGAAGTAGCTCCTTGAACTCAC
This sequence comes from Deltaproteobacteria bacterium, assembly GCA_037443425.1. GTDB lineage: Bacteria > Desulfobacterota > BSN033 > BSN033 > UBA1163 > JBBIOI01. The sequence goes on along the minus strand of JBBIOI010000200.1, from coordinate 907 downwards.
AGTAATCTTCCACCCTGCCTTCCTAAAAAGTTCAACTGTTGCGTTTTCAAGACTTCCTTTGGGTATCCCAACCTTTAATACCTTCACTTTTTATATACCTCCTTTGGATCAAATATCTTTTCTCCAATTAATTGCCAGTCGCCTTTATTGTATTTATGATGAAAACAGCTTCGAAACCCTGTATGACACGTAGCACCACCAATCTGATTTACCTTTATTAGAATGGTATCTCCATCACAATCAAGGTATATCTCCTTCACCTCCTGAAAATTTCCCGACTCTTCTCCCTTTAACCAGAGTCTTTCTCTCGAACGGGACCAGAAACATACCTTATTGCCTTCGAGTGTCTTTTTCCACGACTCTTCATTCATATACCCAAGCATTAGGACCTCGTTTGTTGTAGCATCCTGGATAATTACTGGAACAATTCCATTTCCCTTCTTAAAATCTATCTCAATCACTTCTTTCTCCTTCCTTTAATATTATTAGTGATCCATAAGGAGTTTGGCCATTTGGATAGCATTTTTTGCTGCAGAACCTGCATGACAATTATTAAAAAAAACCAATGTCTTTGCAGTTTTTTGAGAAATATCCTTTATATCAGGGATAAATTCCTTCAATTCCTTTTCGCTATAGAGATAATCATATCTTACAGATATAGGTGAATTAAACCAGTTAGGATTTCTTCCATGAAACCTGAAATAGCCAATCTCAGATGTGGCTTTTGGTAGATAGGGCATTAACCTTGGTAACTTTGGTTCATCAACGATACAGAATCCAATCCCCTTTTTTTCTAAAAAGTTAAATGTCTCATCTCTCAGCCATACTTTATTTCTGAACTCAAAAACGAGCGGTAGAGCTTCCATCTCCTCCCTGAACCTGTTTAAGTAATCTATATTTTCACGAT
>JBBIOI010000199.1:0-3179 GCA_037443425.1 Deltaproteobacteria bacterium | reverse complement strand
ATGAACAATCTCTTATCAAACGTTTAACTTCAAGAATCGAGATGTTGGGCTACCATGTAATACTGGAAAAAGAACAATCAACAGCTTAATTTATGCTGTATTTACGTGTTAAATTGAATTATTCAAGACTGTCATTGCGAGGTAAAGCCGAAGCAATCTTTAGAACTGTCATTCCGAGCAGAGCGAGGAATCTATGAGATTGCCACGCTCTTCGGGCTCGCAATGACGATGCTGGTATTTCTCAGAGCTCTCGAAAATGCTTTTTAAAGAAAAAATTCATTTTCTTTTAGGTGGGAAAATTTATATTACAGTAAATTAAGGAGTGAATATCATTAGAGTCTCTGCTATAAGCAATAACCTTCAGATAAGAAACCCCTTTCCAGGGGTTTCTTATCTGATTCACCATGTTCACTTCTTTACAGGTACGGGTGAAAGTTCAGTAACAACTTCTTCTGCTTTCTTTTCCTTCTTAAGTACCATTCCAGTGGTTGTGCCAATGAAGCTGAAGAATAGAATAACGGCTGGAATCAATTGAAGAAGGACAATGATTGCACCGATAATAGCAAATATCCAAAGGGCAGTTCCTGCCTCTTTAAAGCTAATAGATCTTGCAAACACAGGAGAAGCAACAAGGCCCATTAATCCTACCATCAACCCTATCTTTAATCCTTTCATCCTTTTTTCCATTTTCTTTTCCTCCTTTCTATTATTTTCACCCTTTTAATTGCATTTAGTATGCCAAAAGAGATATAAATATAACATATTGATATTATTAACTTTTTTGATTTATGAAACCCTTAAAAAAAGGGCGGTGAATATTAAAAATATACATCTGTGGCGAGACTTACAATATGAATATTCTAATTTTTTGAAATTATTTAGGAATTATTGAATTTAAAATTTATACATATTTAAAGAAACGAATAAAAATTTAATACACCCAGGTGAGTTAATGAAGTGCTTTTAGTGTCTGGATATACTTTTGTGAAAGGGAGGTGGCGAGTTTTTCCTTATCAAAGCCTCTTTTTAATCCATCTATTATGATTTCGATTCCGATTTTTACTTCTTCATGTGGACCTGGCAAGGCAATGATAAATGAAGGATGAATATAAGAAACTCCTATTCGGACACCATCTTTTTTATGTCGCCCTTTTCCTTCTTCATAGCGGATGATGTAGGGTGTGGAGGCGCTGGGATCAAGCTTTAAAATTGCCTCAATTGTTTGATCCTTATCTTCTGCACCTACACCACCTGTTGTTATAATTAATCCATACCCACCCTCCAATGCCTTTAATAAAGAATTAAAAATTTGATCTTTATCATCTTCAAGTGCCTCACCGATTGTTACTTCGTATCCCTCCATTGAAAGTCTATTTTTAATGTAAGGACTATTTGTGTCTTTAATAATACCTTTTCTAATTTCAAATCCAGAAGGAAATACTATTGCCTTCCTCCTTATATTGCCAAAAACTTCTTGACCCATAAGCTCCATCTTCTCAATAACTTCCTTAGCCATATTTGATTCTTCGATATCAATTAATCCCAAAACTCCTTCTGTATGGATATCTGTCTCTGGTATTAATGTCAGTCCTTCTATCTCTTTTAACGAAGTTAGTAAAGCCTTCTTCTTTCCAATGATATTTTCTGCGACTATTGATTTCTTTATTATATCTAAGGTAATCTGATCCTCTCTGACATCAACAACCATAACCTCATTTTTTTTAAGATTTAAAACCTCTGCAACTCGCTCAGCCACAAGGCTTAGATTGACATCTTTTATAAGAATGGGTCTTATCCAAAGTTCGGTTTTTTCAAGAAGTAGTAACTCCATGGATTACGTCCTCATATATTAACATCCATTTTCATATCTAAGAGAGGCGCATCGACAATAGCCTTTCCAATATCAACTATATCTAATGGAAGATTTTTTAAATATTTTAAATCTTCGATTTTAATATCTCCTGCAAATGCGAGTTTTACCTTTTTTCTTAAACCCTTCTTTTTAAGGGCATGGTCAACCGTATCTACATCTTTCTTTTCGCCTGTATCGATCATGATAATATCAGCCCCAAGTTCAGCTGAGAGAATTGCTTCTTGAATAATCTCATCTCCTTTACTTTTTAGCTGAACTACCTTCCTGAAATCTTTTAAATCCTTAATTGTAGTTAAAGCTTCTTTTACACCTCCTAACATCTTCACATAATTCTTATCGAGGTATATGAACGGATCTTGTGATATACGATAATCAATCCCTCCATCAACTATCGCCTGCCGGACTAACTCTTTAATTGATAATGGCATCTTTTTCCAGGCTCCAGAGACTACCTGAAGTTTTTTCCCTGCCATTGTCCGAGCCTTCCATGCCGCTGTTGCAATTCCTGATGCCTTCGCTACCCAACCGATAACTTCTTCCTCTGCCTGTGCAATCTGTTTTGGTTTACCATAGAAAGATGCTATTTGCTCAAAAGGATAAATCCTTTCTCCGCTCTCTCTACACTCTAATAGCTGTAGTCTCAATTTTTTACACGAGGATTTAAGATATTTTATTCCTGACAGGATACCCGAGCCCTGGGAAATTATATGGACTGAGTATTTCTTCCGCTTTACATTAAAAAAGATTAAATCCCTAATATCCTGATGAGTCCTGTTCATTAAAACTATTTGATCGATTCTTTAAATTCATTTACACGTCTCTTAAAGGCCTCCCATATTAGAGCAGATGCAGAAACAGTAAGATATCTGAATCCCAACTTATATAAGTAATCTATCTTACTCCAGTCACCAACATGGATTCCAGGGACCTTTCCCGCATTGATGATATCTTTAATCAAGTTTTCGATAATAGAAAAAAGCCTTGGATCATTAGACTTCTCATATCCGTAAGAAATTGATAAATCTGTAGTCCCTATAAAGATTACATCAACCCTATTTATTTCAAGTATTGAAGATAGATTCTCCACAGCCTCACGTGACTCTATTTGCAAACTAATGACTATATCCTCTTTAGCCATCTCCTTAAGATGAGATAACGGATAAAACCCGTAGCCAGCAGCACGTGTTGTTGAACCGAAACCTCTTTTGCCTGAAGGTGGAAACTGACAATACTCAATGGCCTCTAATGCTTGAGAGCGAGTATCTATTTGAGGGATTTGGATCCCATCTGCTCCCATATCTAATGC
>JBBIOI010000198.1:0-3365 GCA_037443425.1 Deltaproteobacteria bacterium | reverse complement strand
TTGTTTCTATTGCTGCAGGTGTACCACTTTTTGCAATAGAGGCTTACGCTCGGAAACAGCTAAGGATGGTAAGGGTTATGCCAAATATTGCAGTTACGGTTGGGCAAGGGGCTTCTGCTATCTCTCCAGGAGGCCTTGCCAATGAGGAAGATATTAAATTGGTAAAAAGTATATTTGACTGTGTTGGTAAGACGATAACTGTTGACGAATCACTCATGGATGCTGTAACTGGGTTGAGTGGAAGTGGCCCTGCTTATATATTTTTAGTGATCGAAGCCTTGATTGAGGCTGGTGTATTGCTTGGAATATCAAGGAGAGAGTCCTCAATCCTTGCTACTCAAACAGTTCTGGGCTCTGTTAGATTGCTTATGGAGTCCGGCGAGCATCCAACAATCCTCCGTGAAAAGGTGACATCTCCGGGAGGAACAACAGCCGTCGGTCTTTTTAAACTCGAAGAGGGAGGTTTGAGAAAGACGATTATTGAGGCTGTGATAGGAGCAACCCAGAGGGCAAAAGAGCTTGGGGAGAGAATGAAACAGTAAACTTGGTAATCCTTATGTTTAGATACATCGTTGTTGAAGGTCCAATTGGTGTTGGGAAGACAAGTCTTGTAAAAATTCTGGCAAAAGAGTTTAACGCCAGGTGTATACTTGAAAGTCCAGAGAACAATCCTTTTTTACCAAATTTCTATAAGGATCGAAAAAAATATGCCTTCCAAACCCAGATCTTCTTTCTATTAAGTCGATTTAATCAACAGAAAGAGATTGCCCAGCTTGATCTTTTTAACCAGATTACCCTCTGTGATTATCTTTTTGCTAAAGATCGTATATTTGCAATTTTGAATTTAGATGATCATGAACTTAGGCTTTATGAACAGATCTTCAAAATGCTAAATACACAGATTCCTTATCCTGATCTTGTGATATATTTACAGGCAAAACCAGAGGTTCTGCTTAAGCGCATTAGAAAGAGGAATATCCCCTATGAAAAGGAGATAGATCTTGATTATCTTAAGGAGTTAAACGAGGCTTATAATTATTATTTCTTCCATTATAATCATTCTCCACTGCTCGTAATTGATACAAGTGAAATAGATTTTGTCAGAAGAAAAGAAGATCTTGATCAACTCATCCGTGAGATAAAAAGGATGAAGAAGGGTACATGGTATTTTGTTCCAAAAAGGACAAGATAGTAAATGAGGTGAGAAATGGAGATTGTAAAGAAGATATATGAAATGAAGGCTATATCATCAAAGGCACGCGAAAATGGTAAAATTATCGCATTTGTCCCAACAATGGGGTATTTCCACGAGGGGCATTTAAGCCTGATGAGAGAAGGCAGAAGACTTGGTAATCTCCTGATTGTTAGTCTATTTGTTAACCCAACTCAATTTGGACCAAAAGAAGACTACCAAAGATACCCAAGAGATCTTCAAAGAGATAAGAAGATGGCAGAAGAGGTTGGTGTTGATTTTCTTTTTGTCCCTGAGGTCGAAGATATGTACCCACCTGATCATCAGACGGTTGTGAGGGTTGAAAGGGTTACCCGTGGACTATGCGGAAGATCAAGGCCCAATCACTTTCAGGGAGTTGCGACTGTTGTGAATATGCTTTTTAATATAGTTATGCCTCATATTGCAATATTTGGGGAAAAGGACTTTCAACAACTTGTAACCATTCGACAGATGGTTAAAGATCTTTTTATGGATGTAAAGATTATTGGAATGCCTACTGTTCGCGAGCCAGATGGTTTAGCAATGAGTTCTCGTAACACATACCTTTCAACTGATGAAAGGAAGGCTGCAAGCTATTTATATCAATCTCTAAGGATGGCAGAAAGGCTTATAAAGGGGGGGGAAAGAAAGGCACAAAAGATCATAGAGGAAATGAAAAACTTCCTCCTTTCTTCTCCCTATATCAGAATAGATTATATCCAAATCTGCAATACCCAGACACTCGAGGATATAGACTATATAGAAGGGGAAGTTGTCATCGCCCTTGCTGCCTATGTAGGACAAACAAGGTTAATTGATAATATCGTTTATAGAGACTAAGATTTCTTTTAACCTTCAGGAGTAGCCCCCTTTGGTTCTTCTTTAGTTTCCTCTTTTTTGATCTCTTCTTTTGGTGCAGTCTTTTCCTGTTTCTTTTTTGGACTTTCTTTCACACTTTCCTCTACGGGTGGTAAGAGTCCTTTAGCGCGAAGTTTTCTTCTCTTTTCTCTTCTTTTTCTTCTTCGAGCTATTTCACGATCTCTTTCACGTCTTGGCATAATTCCTCCTTTGAAAAGGGTTAAATAATCGAGTTCATAATAAACCAGAAAGCCGACCGATCTCATCCATTACTTTATTTATTAAAGAGAGACTATCAGATCCTGTTTTGGCATATAAAGGATAACCAATTCTTATTTCTACGATTCTTCTCCACCCGACTCTTTCCCCATATCTTATCCCCATTGGAATAAAAGGGATATTGTAATTCATGTTTTCCTGGAATCTTAATATCATCTGGAGAAGCCCCTTTTTAGGTGGTCCCAATTTATTTCTGAAATATGTGCCTTCAGGAAATATAACAACCTTTTCACCCAATCTCAATAATTTGAGGATTTTTTTAAATGAGTCTAAACTTTTGATCGTCCTATCCCTATCTAATGGAATACCTCCTAAGAGGAAGAGGAGATCTCTAATCAGAGGGAATCTAAAGAGTTCTCTCTTTGCGACAAAGTAAAGCACGGGTTTAATGGCAATACTTACAAGAGGGATATCTGTCCAGGATTGGTGCTTTGGAAGGATAACTATAGGCCCATCTTGAGGGAGTTTACCTTCTTTATCGATCTTGATCTTATAAAATAAAGGAAACAAAAATTTTGCAATCTTTCTTGTAAAGGAATAAACGAAATAATTTCTCTCCATAGACCAACATAGTAAATATCAATATGAATCAAAAAGATCATCTTTAGGTATCTCTGGTAGGACAACCTTCTTTTCTAACTCTTTTTTTGCCCTTTTTGCAGCCAATATCCCGGCTTTAAGTGCATCTCGATTTAGTTTCTCAGTGCCTTTTGGCACGCGCGCTAAAACGGCTGCCTCCATTGATCTTGGTGACACCATTGGGATAATCTGAGTGAGTGCACCAAGGGCAACAATATTTGCAACCACTTCCCTGCCAAATCTTTCTCTCGCTATTCGAGTAAAAGGTATTTCAATAGCCTTAGTTGTTGGTAACTGACTCACAAAAGTAGAATCCACAACAAGAATACCATCGGGTTTTAGGTCTTTAAAAAATTCGTCACACGACCTTTGATTCATTGCCAGAAGGAGATCAAGCTTTATAGCCTTTGGATAATCAATCTCTTCATCGCTTACA
>JBBIOI010000197.1:0-3488 GCA_037443425.1 Deltaproteobacteria bacterium | reverse complement strand
CGTAAAAAACAGGCTTTTACTCGGTTCCATACTGGCAAAAGCTATTTTTACAAGAGAAGAAAGCAGAGGGACCCATTATAGAGAGGATTTCCCCAAAAGAGATCCCATGTGGGATAAAAGAATTATAATATTTAATTCAGGGGAAGGAATCCCTGAGGTATGTTTAGAGTTTAGTCAATGAAGCAGGGATTATGGAAGAAAATATTTCAAACTCAATAACCATTACAAGAAATAAACTGTATGGTATTAGTGCCACAATAGTTATGGTAGTTGCGCTTTTTGGAGCTATCTACCACCTCTATAATGTAGGATTTGGTGCACAATCAGAATTACAGCTTCGCTCCATGCACTGGGCTTTCATTTCTTTTATTGCATATTTGACATATCCGATCCGCCTTTCGTCAAAAGCTCGAAAACCAAGTTTTTTTGACTGGATACTTGCTTTAACGTCTTCTGCAAGTAGTCTATACATATATTTTACATGGATGGATATTGCTGAGAGAATGGGTTTTACAGTTCCTTCGGATATAGTTTTCGGTGTCATTGAAATCCTTTTAACCTTAGAGATATGTCGTCGAGTAGTTGGACTTCCCCTCATGATCTTAGCTGCCATTTTTCTCATATATGGATTTGCTGGATCATACATGCCTTTGATTTTTGCACATAAGGGATATGGAATTGATGCTATTGTGAGAGTTCTGTACATAAGCACTGACGGTATTTTCGGCTTGCCTATAGCAATTTCGGCTTCCTATGTGATACTTTTTATTCTCTTCGGGTCATTTCTCCAAGCCTCAGGTGGAGGTAAGTTCTTCACAGATGTTGCATTTGCCTTGGTAGGCCGATCTATTGGTGGGCCAGCAAAGGCAGCAGTGGTTAGTAGTGGTTTTATGGGGACAATGTCAGGTGCTGCAGTGGCAAATGTTGTAACAACCGGAACATTTACTATTCCATTAATGAAAAAAACTGGTTATCCATCATATATGGCAGGTGCAATTGAAGCAGTTGCATCAACAGGAGGTCAATTTGTACCTCCGGTCATGGGTGCTGCAGCATTCATGATTGCCCAGATTATTAACGTCCCTTACAGAACAGTAGCTCTGGCTGCAATCATTCCTTCCCTTCTCTATTACTCCTATCTCTATCTCTGTGTACATCTGGAAGCAAAGAAAGCAGGTATACAGAGACTCAATAAAGAAGAGCTCCCATCTTTTAGAGAGACCTTTAAAGAGCGAGGTCATCTTCTTATTCCACTCTTTGTGTTAATCTACTGTATATTGGTTGCTATTCTCCAGGAAGATCGATTTTCTGGAGCATAATTTTGACTATTGTTGTTAGCTTTTTCAGAAAGTCTACTCGAATGGGACTTAGGGAAATATTGCTTGCTATGGAAAGTGGTATAAATAACGCCATTCCTGTGGCAGTAGCATGTGCAGCAGCAGGTATCATAACAGGAATTATTTCGCTCACAGGGGTAGGGTTACGATTTTCCTCAATATTGATTAGCCTTTCTGGTAATTCGGAGTTTCTGATGCTAATCTTAACAATGATTGCTTCCATAATTCTCGGAATGGGTTTACCCACCTCGGCTGCTTACATTATTTTGGCTGTTCTGACTGCTCCTGCTTTAATTGACTTGGGAGTTGCTCCCCTGGCAGCGCATTTTTTTATCTTCTTTTTTGGTTGTATCTCAACCATTACACCCCCTGTTGCACTCTCTGCCTATGCGGCTGCTGGCATTGCAGGTTCAAACCCTATGAAAACGGGCTTTACAGCCTTTCGATTAGGACTAATAGGTTTTATAGTACCTTTCCTTGCTATTTATAGACCAGCCATTCTTCTCCAAGCAGAGTTATGGAAGATTTTTATTTTTACATTGTTAGCAATTATAAGTATCGTTGGTCTTACATATTCCACTGTTGGTTTTAGAGATAAGAGACTTAGCATTCTCGAAAGACTCTTATTTTTAGTGGGAGCCATACTGCTTCTAATAAGATTGGATTGGGTATTGAATGTGGCTGGTTTGTTCATCTTAGCTTTTGCCTTTTATAAAACCCATTTAAAGGAAAATGCGGATAGATTAATCTCCATCATGGGTTCTGAGTCAGTAAAGGATAACAAAGGTAATCTTGTTAGTATTTTAAATTTTTTAAAAAGGAGGAAAAAGGGATGAAAAGATTCTTATTGTTCGTTGTATTATTGTGCGTTGTTTCAGTTGGAATTGGGGTTACGCCTGCAATAGGAGCATCCAAGATAATGGCTCTTGCAACAGCGAGTCTTGGCGGTACCTATTATATCGTTGGTTCTGGTGTTGCAGAGATAATCAGTCGAACCCTGCCAGATATTCAGGTAAATGCTGTCATTGCTCAGGGATCCGTTGGTAACCCCAAGTTGGTTCACACTAAAGAGGCAGAATTTGGTATAACGAACTATCTTTCAGGGATGAATGCCGTTCAGGGAATTAAACCTTTTCCTCAAAAGATGAATATTGCAGGTGTTTGTAAACTTCAATATTCTATTCTCCATTTGGTTACTTTTGCTAATAGAAACGATATAAACACTGTTGCAGATCTTAAGGGAAAAAGAATAGCTGTGGGACCTGCTGGAGGCGGAGGTGTTCGCCTTTTCAGGGAAGTATTGCCCTTCTGGGGAGTTGACTTTAAGGATATTACACCAAGTTATGTTTCTTATAGTGATGGTTCTGAAGCCCTTAAGGATAGAAAAGTGGATATGAACATTCCCCATGGAGCACCACCTCTTCAGGCAGTATCAAGCCTCACTATCCAAAACGATATTAAATTGCTCTCTTTGGAAAAGGATAAGCTTGAGGAAATAAATAAAAAATACCCCTATTATGAGGCTGCCTTAATTCCTGCTGGAACATATAAAGGGGTTAATAATAATGTTTATTCTGTTGGAATCCAGGATATTCTTGTTGTTAATTCTACACTCAGCGAGGATATTGTTTATAGAGTTACAAAGGCAATCTTTGAGAATCTGGATTCACTGAGGAAGATTCATCCATCAGTAAGAATTCTGACATTTGACAATTATAGACATTCACTGGTTCCGCTACATCCCGGGGCATTAAGATTTTACAGAGAAAAAGGAATTCCAGTTAAATAAATTTTATAGACTATTCAATAACTGAGGGATTTCATGTCATTAGGTGAAGAGCGAGAAAAGTCTCGACTGTATTTTCGTTCTGGGTGTATTGAATTTTCAATAATTAGTGAAAAGGTAAAATATAAGTAAGGAGGGAAAAAGTTATGAGAAAATTGTGTATTTTATTAATATTGATTCTTTCATTTATTTCTCTTTCAACTTTTGCTCAGGAAAAGAAGGTCATCAGTATCGGAACAGCCCCGCCTGGTGGAGCCTGGTATGGGATTGGAGGCGCCTTAGCAGATGTTATCACTAATGAAGTTGAAGGGGTTAAGGCAGTTGCAGAAGTAACTGGAGCAGCTATTGAAAATGTGAAACTTCTT
>JBBIOI010000196.1:0-3735 GCA_037443425.1 Deltaproteobacteria bacterium | reverse complement strand
TTCAAGATACTCTCCTGTCTTTATCCTCCGCCACCACTCCTGATGGGTTTTGTACCAATCGATAGTCATACTTATACCATCTTCAAATGATACTGATGGGCTCCAACCAAGCTCCTTCTCTATCTTAGAAAAATCCATGGCATAACGCCTATCGTGTCCTGGTCGATCTTTAACGAACCTGATAAGTGAGTGAGGTTTTCCTAATTTATCAAGGATCGTCTTAGCTACATAAAGATTTGGTAATTCAGCTCGACCACCGATATTGTAGACTTCTCCTTCTCTTCCTTTATGGAGCACTACGTCAAGCGCCCTGCAATGATCTTCCACATATATCCAGTCCCGAACATGCATCCCATCACCATAAATAGGCAGTTCTTTATCTTCTATAGCATTGGAAATAAGAAGCGGAATCAACTTCTCTGGAAACTGATAGGGTCCAAAATTATTTGAACATCGAGTGATGATTGCAGGGATACCATATGTATGATGATAAGCCCTTACAAGCATATCTGCGGATGCCTTGCTTGCTGAATATGGACTATTTGGCATAAGTGGCATATCTTCCCTGAATGATCCTTTTTCATCGAGGGAACCATAAACTTCATCTGTTGATATATGAAGAAGTCTTATCTTCTGCTTAGGATATACCTTACGAATCGCTTCAAGGATCACAAATGTGCCAAATATATTTGTTCTTATAAATGCATTAGGGTCTTCAATTGAACGATCAACGTGAGATTCGGCAGCAAAATTTATGATTGCATCAACACCTCTCTTTACTAAATCATCCATCAGTTCACTCTCAGCGATATCGCCCTTAATAAAATGGTAATTTGGTGAATTAGCAATATCAGCGAGGTTTTCTAAATTACCTGCATAAGTAAGTTTATCCACGTTTATGATATTATAATTAGGGTAAGATTTTAAACAGTATCTTATGAAATTGCTACCGATAAAACCACAACCTCCTGTAACCAATATCTTCATAAATTAACTCCTTTATATATAATTCTTAACCATCCTTTCTTGACCAATCATAAGGAACATCACCTCCGTGAGGTGGAAGCCTGTACTCATCAGGTTTCCGATAATTATATACCTCAGTAGGGATATTTATAATGATAGCCTCCTCTTCGCTTATACATTTCCAACCATGATATATCCCGTTTGGCACCTGAACCAAAACTGGATTATGAATACCTATAAAAAATTCGTTTATCTCGCCCTTGGTAGGTGAATCCTCACGTGGATCAAAAAGGACGAGTTTAATCATACCCTGTATTGCAACAATATTATCAGTTTGAATCTTATGATAATGCCATGCTTTCACCACCTGTGGATATGTGGTAGTAATATAAACCTGGCCAAACTTTACAAAAAGATCATCATCTGCCCTCAGTATCTCCATTACCCTGCCGCGCTCATCCGGAATAACCCTTAATGGCTTCGTTTTTACTCCATGGATCATTATTGTCCCCCTTTGCTTTATACTTTCAATTCAATTTTTTTCTAAGATATCCCATTTTATAAAGCCTTTTTCAATATATAGTTAAAATTATGGGTTCATAAGATTTTTATCTTCTATTAAAAAGGACTCTCCTTACCTCTTCAACTGTTCGGACACCTATTAGTTCAATACCTTTAACTCCCTTAATCTTCTCCTCATTCTGTTTTGGAAGGATACACCTTTTAAACCCCAATCTCGAAGCCTCTTTTATCCTCAGTTCTGCATGGTTTACACCCCTCACCTCTCCTCCAAGACCAACTTCCCCAAATATGACCATCTCAGGATCTATTATCTTATCCTTATAACTTGATATAATCGATGCAATCACACCAAGATCAGCACCAGGCTCTATAACCTTTATTCCACCTGCAATATTTAAGAATACATCATAACTGTAGAGATGTAAACCCATCCTCTTTTCTATCACTGCTATTAGTAGTGTAACACGATTTGGGTCGATCCCCTGTGTGGTTCTCCTTGGAATCCCGAGGTTAGTTGATACCACCAGGGCCTGAATCTCTATCAGGATAGGCCGAGAACCCTCAAGGCTTGGCATAACCACAGAACCTGATGAGGGTTCAAACCTGCTTGAAAGGAAGAACTCTGATGGACTTTGAACCTCTTCTAACCCCGATTCCTTCATTTCAAAAACACCAACCTCATTTGTTGACCCAAATCTATTTTTAACTGCCCTTAAGATACGGAAAGAGTAATTTGATTCCCCCTCTATGTAAAGCACGGTATCGACCATATGTTCCAGAACCTTTGGACCTGCAATAAAACCTTCTTTTGTAACATGTCCGACAAGAAAGACAGGGATTGAAAGGCCTTTTGCCAGATAGAGCAGTCTTTGAGAGGCCTCTCTGACCTGGCTGATAGAACCTGGAGCTGAAGATATATCAGAACATGATATTGTCTGAATAGAGTCAACAACAACAGCAGAAGGATTTACTGCCCTAATATCTTCTAATATCTTTTCAAGAGACGTTTCAGAGACTACGTATAAATTATTTGAAGTGATCCCGAGTCGGTCAGCCCTTAACTTTGTCTGCTGAAGGGATTCTTCGCCAGATATATAAAGTATTTTATGATCTTTTAAAGCCAGCCGATTCATTACCTGAAGGAGTAACGTTGATTTACCAATACCTGGATCTCCTCCAATTAAGATAACCGAACCTAATACGATTCCTCCTCCTAATACACGGTCAAATTCTTCAATCCCTGTCTTAAGTCGGTCCCTTTCCTCCTGGATAACATCTGTAATAGGAACTGGAAAGGCATCTGAATCAAATCCAATCCTTTCTCTTACCTGATCTTTCTCCTCTATAATCTTTTCTTCGATCAATGTATTCCACTGCTGGCACCCAGGGCATCTACCCAGCCATTTAGGAGTCTGATACCCACATGTCTGACAAACAAAAAGGGTTTTTACTTTCGTCATCTCTGTTTCCCTACCAATACCTAAAAATTTTAACAAATCGATACCATAAGGTCAAAAAATAAGCATCTTTTTTCTCTTGACAAGTTATGTAACATTGACTTTTCTCAATGCTATAATTATTTGGAAGCATAATTTAATCTATATCCTCACCTGCCTCATTCTCATGAAAACGGGAATCCAGTTGTTTTTAAATGGTTCTCTTTTCCCTGGATTCCTCCCTTCGCAGGAATGACAGCTCTAATTCATATATGTAAAAGGCGGAGCTGAAGCAATCTTTAGAATTGTCATTCCAAGCGAATCGAGGAATCCACGAGATTGCCACGCCATTCGGGTTCGCAATGACTGTAAACAAGAGGTCATCACAAGGGGTGAAACGAACAAAAGAATCTCTTCTTTTAAAAAAAGATTGCCACACACATATAGAATTTGCCAGATATGCCATATAACCTAATCACGGAAAAAAAGATGCTTACAAATTGAAAAGAGACCTCTGAAAAAGTCTTTGATTAGACTGGGGAGGTAGGGTTCAAAACCCTTCGAATGCAGGCTTTTATTGTTTAAATTTCTAACAATCGCTTTAGAAAAAACCAATTATTTTAAGGGGATTAATCAATAGTGCTAATCTATAAAATGTATCCGCTCGAAGGCTTTTTCACCCCACCTCCCCATCTATGAAAGAATTTTTAAATAGTTTTTCAGAGCTCTCCAAAACCCTCTTGACAACTCAAGAGGGGGTATATTAATTAGAATCTTGTATTTTGGAAAAACTAAACTGTAACTTTTACTC
>JBBIOI010000195.1:0-3767 GCA_037443425.1 Deltaproteobacteria bacterium | reverse complement strand
TTAAAAGGAGGCCCCTAAAAAGTCATTAAAAGATTAGGTAGGGGTTCAAACCCCTTCGAATGTGGTCTTTCAGTGTTTATTAATGGAGCATAAAATAAATGACACCTTGATAAAGGTTAGGCAAGTCCCAAGGGCTTGCCAGCCCCTCCCTTGCCCTATTTGCTTTTTCAACCCGCCTCCAATCTGAAAAGATTCTTAAAAAGTTTTTCAGAGGTTTAAAGGTTTTAAGGGTTTAAAAATCATTGTTGACAAAAACTTATTTTTATTCAATAATAGGTATACATATGTATACCCAATTAACAGAGAAGCAGAAAAAGGTTTTGGAGTTTTTAAAAAGATTTACAGAAAAAAAGGGATTTCCTCCAACTTTAAGGGAGATTGCCTCTCATTTCGGATCAAAGAGTCCAAGAGGACCGCAAAAGATTTTAAGATCTCTCGAACAGAAAGGTTATATTAAGAAGCTATCGAGAAGTTCAAGAGCAATAGAAATAATTGGCGATCCTTTATGGAAAAAGGATATTTCAAATATTCCAATTTTAGGCCAGGTAAGGGCAGGGGAACCATTGTTGGCTGAGGAGAACATCGAAGGATACCTTCAGCTTGATAGAAGTATTTGCTACTCTGAAGAGATGTTTCTTTTGAGGGTCAGTGGTGATAGCATGGTTGGGGCACATATAATAGAGGGAGATCTTGCCTTAATCAATCCGCACAGCGATCTGAAAAATGGAGATTTGGTGGTTGCCTTACTCCAAGATGGAGCCACCATAAAGAGATTCTTTAAGGATAAAGGGGAGATTAGGCTTGAGGCTGAAAATCCAGCATTTAACTCCATCATAATTAAGAAAGGGCAAAGGGAGATTAAGATTTTGGGAAAGGTCGTTGGAATAATAAGGAGACTTTAATTCTTGGATATGATTGAAAAGTTCATATTTCATATCGACATGGATGCATTCTTTATTTCGGTTGAGACCAGAGATAATCCAGGACTTCAGGGCAGAGCAGCTGCTGTTTGCGGAAGCCTAAAAAGAAGTGTTATCACCTCGGCTAATTATGAGGCAAGGCAGTACGGAATTCGAGCAGGGATGTCAATTTCTGAGGCAAAGAAAAGGTGTCCAAATTTGGTTCTTGTTAAAGGAGACCATAAAAAATATACTGAGACAGCTTCCCACATCTTTTCAATCTTAAAAACCTATACCCCTCTGGTTGAGGTAGCATCAATTGACGAGGCCTACCTCGATGTGACCGATTCGGTACTACTATTTGGCTCTCCACTTCGTATAGCCCAATTAATAAAAGGGGAGATAAGGGAGAAAGAAAAACTGACCTGCTCAATTGGCATCGGGCCAAATAAACTTATTGCTAAACTTGGCAGTGGATTGGCAAAACCTGATGGTCTTGTAATAATAAAAAAGGAGGAGATTGAAGAGGTATTAAGAAATCTTCCTGTTTCAAAGATGAATGGGATTGGCCCTAAACTAACAGAGTCTTTAAATTCAATGGGGATTTTTACATGCGGTGATCTTGCTTGTGTTCCTCTTTCTACATTAAGGAAAAGATTTGGTGTAATTGGACAGAGACTTTATGAGATAGCCCATGGCTTGGATGAAACCCCAGTTGTGGCATTTGATGAAGAGGAGTCACAGAAATCAATAAGCCATTTTGTTACACTCGAGAAGGATACAAATGATTATGATTTTATTTGCAAGGTCTTAATACAGCTTTCCGAGAAGGTAGCAAGAAGGATGAGGAAAGAAGGATTATATGGGAAAAGAGTGAGTCTTACGGTTCGTTACTCAGATTTTTACACCATGACCAAGCAGAAAACACTTTCGAAATGGACATCAAGTGGAAACGAGATATTTAAGGAGGCAAGGGAGATTTTTGACTCTATTACACATCCGAAACCTATCAGGCTCTTAGGTGTTAAGGTTTCAATTTTAAAGAAGGAAGGCTACCAGTTAGAACTTTTTGAAAATCGAGACAAAAAAGAGAAGCTTCTTAAGGCCTTTGATGAGATAAACGAAAAATTTGGGGAATGGACACTTACATGGGGAAGTCTTTTTTAATTGGGTTATAGACTTGATCCAGTTTGTCTTTTAAAATAATATTTAGAATCAAGCATTAAGGAGGTTTATTTCAATGCGAATAGGTGCTTTTGAATTAAAAGACCCGCTTCCTGAATTGAAAGAACCCATAGCCTTTGCTATCCTTAGGCCATGGATAGATGTAAATAATGTAGGCAGTTTAGTAATGAAAGAGCTTGAAGTTCAATACAGTGCGATTGAACTTGCGAGGCTAAGAAATCCAGGAAGGTTTTTCGATTTTTCTCGCTATCGCCCTGTTCTTTATTTTGATGAGCAGGGCAAGCGTCAACTAAAGATACCCAATACCATCTTAAGCTATTCTAAAACGGATAGAGGAAATGATTTTCTATTTTTGAGACTTCTTGAACCTCATTCAAATTCGGAGATCTATGTGGACTCAGTTTTAAAGGTTTTAAAAAGATTTAATACAAAAAGATATTGTCTGCTTGGAAGTATGTATGATGCAGTTCCACATACAAAACCGTTAATCGTAAATGGAGGTGCCTTCGGGAAAGAGGCCGAATCAGATCTCAAGCGATCAGGGGCACTGCTCAGTAGATATCAAGGTCCAACGACGATAACTTATCTTATTAGTCAGAAGGCGCCTGAGATCGGTATAGAGACAATGGTATTTGTTGTTTCACTACCTCAATATATTGAGGTAGAGGAGGATTATCTTGGAAAGCTTAGGATTATGGAGGTTCTTAATCTATTATTCAAGATTCCCATAAATAAGAAAGATTATGAAAAGGCATCAGAGCAAAGAGCCATTATAGATCAAAAGGTCGAAAGATCACCAGAGCTAAAGAATATCCTTCCACAGCTTGAAACACTTTATGAATTAAGGATAAAAAGGGAGGAGGATGAAAGAGGGGTGTCTCCACTTTCTCCTGAGATTGAAGAGTTTTTGTGGAAGATGATGGGAAAAGATTTTGGTGGGAAGGCATAAATATTAAGGCATTAAAAATCTTATGATAAAGATTGGAACAAGTGGGTTTTCATTTCCTGATTGGAAGGGGACGATTTATCCTTCAGGATTAAAGGAAAAGGACATGTTATTATATTATGAAAAAGAGATGGGGTTAAATGCCCTTGAAGTGAATTTTACATATTACAGTCTACCGTCTTGGAAAAGTTTTTCTTCGATGTCAAAGAAGACTTCAAAAGGATTTGAGTTCGTTGTAAAGGCCTATAAGGGATTAACACATGAGATAAGGGATAAGGACACAGGCGAGATGATAAACAATAAAGAGATATTTGAAAAGTTTAAATATAGTTTGATACCTCTTATCGAAGATGGTAAACTTGCGTGTATTCTTGCCCAATTCCCTTATGGATTCTTACCGAATCGTGAAAATATAGATTACTTAAACAGGTTCAGGGAGGAGATGGAAGCTATACCGCTCGTTTTTGAGTTCAGAAATAAAGTGTGGCTGAGAGAGGAGACTTTTAACTTTTTAGAAAAAAAGGGGATTGGATTCTGTATCGTTGATGAACCAAAGTTACCAAGGTTAATGCCCTATTTACCAAAAGCGACATCTGAGATTGGCTATTTCAGGTTTCATGGAAGAAATCCTAACTGGTTTAATTCACCTATATCTGTAAGATATGATTATCTCTATAGCGAAAAGGAATTGAAGGAATTTATCCCTGACATAAAGGATATTTCTCAAAAAACTGCAA
>JBBIOI010000194.1:0-3793 GCA_037443425.1 Deltaproteobacteria bacterium | reverse complement strand
TATGTCAAGATAAAATTTAGAGATCTCTTAAAAACTATTTAAAAATCTTTTCATAAATAGGGAGGTGGGGTGAAAAAGCCTTCGAGCGGATACCTTTTATAGATTAGCACTATTGATTATTCCCCTTTAAATAATTTGTTTTTTTCCAAGCGATTGTTAACAATTTAAACATTAAAAGCCCACATTCGAAGGGTTTTGAACCCTACCTCCCCAGTCTATCAAAGACTTTTTCAGGGCTCTCATTTAAATTTCTAAAAAAGTCTTGAGGTAGTTAACCCCTCCATACCTCCCCTTAAGATGAGACTGTTTCGTAATTCTACATAAGAAATGAAACCAAATAGGGCAAGGGACAAGCCCATGTCTTATGGAATAAATTATTAATTTTTTTTCGTAGGGTAAGCCCTTGTGGCTTACCGCTTTCGGTAAGGGACAAGCCTTTACCCTACGCCTCACTTAAGATAAGGAGAGCTCTGATAAAGAGACCTTTTTTATCAGTCATTGCGAGACCGAAGGGCGTGGCAATCTCAAAGATTCCTCACTCCATTCGGAATTACAATTTTAAAAATTGCTTCGGCTTTGCCTTGAAATGACAATTTGGGATCGTTCAATTTATATAAAGCTCGAAGGCTTTTTCACCCCATCTGTTTTATTTTTGTCGAGTAATTTAGTCCATGGGAATTCGAAGAGAAGTTGGATGTTAGCCTGAAATTATATATTCATTTATATAACTTTCTTTAGCAGGTGAAACAGTGATAGTTTTATAAATATCTTCATAAACCTTTTTATAAATAACCTCTACCATATCTAAATCTTTTGCTTTACAATAGCGAGCTGTAATAGAAGCTGCCTTCTCAACTTCGTCCCCTTTAAAACGGCCTCTCAATAAAGACAGGGGGCCCGGGATTTTATTAACCTTTAAAAGTATATCTTCTTTGCGTGCAAATGTCTTTATTTTTTGATTCTCATCCTGTCTTCTCCCAACTATCAATTTAACATCGGGGGATAAACGAAAATGTCTCCCAACCTTTAATAGATGAACATCATTTATCGTGAAATCAGGGTGATGAGTCATTAAATCCTTTAGCCTCTTAGAAAAGCCAGGATCTGTAAGCAAACAACCACCAGCAGGACACGGATAATCCCTAATTCCAAATTGCTCGGCCAATTGCATCTGCGGTTTTCTGGAACGTCCTTGAATGTCAAGAAGCTTTTCTCTATCAACCCATCCCTCTATTTCAGGGATAGTAGGAGGAAGAAACTTTGCAGACAAAGGTCTCAAGATCAGACCTTCAAGGCCTGACTCTCTCTCGATTAATTTCATTGCTTCTCTTCTTTGAGACATGGGTCTTTGTCCCAAGACTTCGCCCGTTACAATGAAGGAGGCCCCAGATCTCTCCATATATGCCTTCGCCTTCTTTAACATAAAGATCCTGCAATCAATACAAGGATTCATGTTACTCCCATATCCATGTTTTGGGAACTTAATAACTTCTAAATACTCCTCTGAGACATTAAAGACTTTAAGGGGAATACCAAGTGCCTCAACCGATTTCTGTGAAGCCAGGCATGTTTCTCCTTTACTTGTGCAGGTGCAAAAAACCGTTATAAAATTTAATGCCTCAAGTTCTATTCCCTGTTCTAAAACTATCCTGGCAGCAAGTGTGCTATCTAATCCACCTGAAAGAAGAGCAATGGCTTTCATTTTAATACCTCATTCATTGACCCTGACCTAAATCCCTGAAGATCAAGTGTCACATATTTATAACCAATCTTTTTCAGATGGTTTACAACCTTCTCCCTCAAAGGTTCTTCCATTAAACGACAAATCTCATCTGGATATAATTCAATCCTTGCAAGTTCTTTATAATGCCTGACCCTCACTTGTTTAAAACCCAAACCTATTAAGAATTCTTCTGCCTCGTTTACCATCCTTAACTCATCTTCTGTAATCTCGTTATGATACGGAAATCTTGAGGCCAGACATGCAAAGGATGGCTTATCCCAGGTAGATAGCCCAAGCTCTTTTGAGGCCTCTCTAACATCATTTTTTGAAAACTGCGCTTCTTTTAATGGACTCCTTATTCCTAACTCTTCTATCGCCATTTTTCCTGGTCTATGGTCTTTATCGTCATCTAATGTTGAGCCTTCGATTATATATCTGATCCCTTCATCTTGTGCTACTTTCCTTAATTCATTAAAAAGTCCTTTTTTACAAAGATAACACCTGTTGAGTGGATTTTTTGAAAACCCTTCGATTTTAAGTTCGTTTGATTCAACGAGGATATGTCTTACGCCTAACTCCTTGGCCATTTTTTTTGCATGTTCCAATTCTCTTTGTGGGTATAGTGGAGAGGTCGCTGTTACTGCAATTACGTTATTTTCTCCAAGGCTATCTTTAGCAATCTTTAAAAGAAATGTACTGTCCACTCCACCTGAATAAGCAACAGTTACCCTTCCCATAGATTTAAATATATCTTTTAGCGTTTGAACCTTTTTCTCCAGTTCTAAGTTCATAAATATATACCTCAATTTAAAATCTCTCTAATCCATCCCCCCCCAAGAACTTTATCACCATCATAAAACACAGCTGCCTGACCAGGAGTAATCGCCTTTTGTGGAGATTTAAAAACCACCTCTACTTTATCTTCACCTCTTGGGTAAATCATTGCCTCTGAACCAGAATGGTTATATCTGATCTTTACATTTGCACAAAATGTTTCACTTGGTACTTCTGATGAGATCCAATTAACTTTATCAACAATGAATCTTTCTCCATAAACATCTGCCTCTTCACCAACAACAATGATGTTTCTCTCTCTATCAATTTTGATTACATAAAGGGGCTTCCCTTTTGCAATACGAAGCCCCCTTCTCTGTCCAATCGTATAAAAGGCGATCCCTCTATGAGTTCCAATAACCTTGCCATTTTTATCCATGATCGGACCAGGTTCTATCGATTTCTTAAGCCTCTGTATTAGAAGTGTATGATAAGAATCATCCTGTATGAAACATATCTCTTGACTCTCTCTTTTATTATAGACCTTTAAACCAATCTCAAAGGCCTTCTTTCTTATTTCATCCTTCTTGAATTCACCCAATGGGAATAGGATATAGGGAAGTTGATCCCTTCTGAGAGAGAAAAGCACATAGGATTGATCTTTTCTTTTATCAATAGCCTTTTTTAATACATATCCATTCGTTTTATCATCGAATTCTAAGCGTGCATAATGACCTGTGGCTATGTAATCTGCCCCCAACTCTAAAGCCTTTCTCAAAAAAAAACCAAACTTTATCTTTTCATTACATATGATGCATGGATTGGGTGTCCGACCCTGTTCATACTCATTGCAAAAATAATCTACAACCTCTCTTTCAAACTCTTCCCTGAAATGAAATACATAGAAAGGTATACCTAATTGTAATGCCACACGCCTTGCATCGTCTATATCAGTAAGGCTACAGCATCTGACCGGTCCTTTCGGGTCTCTATCTATAACCCCAATACACATAGTTACTCCAATTACATCATACCCTTTCTCCCTTAGAATCCATGCAGTTGTGCTCGAATCTACACCGCCGCTCATTGCAACGACTACCCTTTTGCTCAATTTTTCCTCCTATACTAAATAATCTTTAAAAAAGGATTTCCATGGCTTGGTATGGGCAGACCTGTATGCAGAGCCCACAAGCAATACACTTTTCTCGTCTAAAAAAGACCTCCATTGTATCCCGATTTACATCCAATGCCTTTGGTGGACATATGGAAATACAGGCAGTGCAGTGGGTACAACGT
>JBBIOI010000193.1:0-3911 GCA_037443425.1 Deltaproteobacteria bacterium | reverse complement strand
CACTTACGATATAAAGCAACAAGACTACCCTGAAGCATCAGTTTGGAACAATGCTGAATCTCTTTCAATAAAGCCTTTTTCTTTTTAATTAATCGTTTCATATCTGTATTATATTAATACAAAACAGAATATTTGTCAAGGACTTTTTCAGAGGTCTCATTAGGAGTAGCTTCAATAGGGAAAACTGAAGAAAAGAGTTGGACAATTAAATTTCATTATGAACAACCAACTACTGCTCCTCTTGCTGTATATGGTTTTGAACCTTGGGCTAAGGCAGTAGAGAAAGTCACTAAGGGTAGAGTAAAATTCCAAATCTTTCCTGGAGATTCTCTATTTAAAACCAAAACAGATGCTGTTGAAGCTATTAAGGCAGGAATTGCTGATGTGGCTTTTTTATATGCTTGGGCTTTTTCCCCCAGTTTGACCTAACCGATGTAGTATCCGTTCCTTTTATAGTACCCAATGCAGAAGTTGCCAGTCGAGTGACATGGGCTCTTTTTCAAAAGTTTCCAGAGATCCAAGAACAATGGAAAGACGTAAAGGTCCTAACAACGTGGACTACAGACCCATATATCTTTATCTCCTCAAAAAAACAGATAAAAGTTATGGAGGACTTTAAAGGAATGAAGATAAGAATGACAGGTGGTATGGCTATCGATATGATGAAACTTTTAGGTGGAGTTCCAGTAACAGTTCCAATGCCTGATTGCTATGAGAATCTACAAAAAGGTGTGATAGATGGAATGGCTGCGCCTGGAGAGGCAATTGCTGGATTTAGACTATATGAAGTGGTTAAATATTATACTATGGTTCCAACCACTTGTGTATCTCAGCAATTAATTATGAATAAAAAGACATGGAATAGTTTTCCTCCAGATATTCAAGAAGCAATTATGTCTGTAAGCGGTGAAAATGGTTCAATTAGATTTGGTGGTGGGTGTTTTGATAGAGCTTGGACAATATTACCTGGTATGGTTAAAAAAGCTGGTAAAGTAATGATCACCTATACTCCTCCAGAGGAAGAAATAAATCGGTGGATTGAAAAGGCAGGAAAACCATTATGGGAAGTATAGATAAAAAGAATGGAGGCAGCTGGTTATAAAAATGCAAGAAAGATTCAAGAGGAAGCAATTCGACTCGTAAAAGAATATAGCAAAGGGAAGATTGATAAATGGAAAGAAATGTTCCCCTAAAAAATATTTTTGAATTAGCTCATAACAAAGAAAATGATTTATTCAGAGAATAAAAAAAGAACCTTTAGTTTATTTATTAATTTTTTGTCTTCATTATTAAATCATATTGCAGCGTATGTATTAGTTACAATGATGTTCCTTACTGCCTTTGATGTGATTCTCAGATTTATTTTTAACTCTCCGATCCCGGGGACTGTTGAAATTGTTCAATATTCGTTGCCAATAGTCATTACATTTGGATTTGCTCGTTGTGCAATTGAAAAGGGACATGTGAATGTAGAAGTTTTAATTTCAAAATTGTCAGGTCGAAAAAAAGCTTTTATAAACATTATAATCTATCTTTTTTTCTTTATTTTATCTGAACTTATCACATGGCAAACGTTTCTTCGTACCCTCGGCATGGCCGCATCAGGTTTAAAATCGGAAGTCCTTTCTCTCCCTATATTTCCCTTTATTCTAATGGTTTCTTTAGGCTTTGGAGTGCTTTGCCTTGTTATACTAAAGGAGTTTTTTAAATCATTTTTGGAGACTTTAAGGTGAGATCTCCTCTCGTAATTGGTTATATCGGTATCTTCCTTCTTATTATTCTGCTCTTCTCTGGAATTCACATTGGGGTTGTTATGGGATTAGTTGGATTTTTAGGAGTTACATTTATAAGTGGATTAGAAGGCGGATTAACTATTCTTAAAACTGTTCCTTTCACGACTTTTGCTAATTATGGGATGAGTGTAATACCTCTTTTTATTCTTATGGGGTCTTTTTGCTTCTATTCAGGCATTAGCAAGGAATTATATGATTGCGTGCATAAATGGTTAGGCCAATTAAAAGGTGGTTTAGCTATGGCTACTATTGGAGCATGCGCATTATTTTCAGCGATCACTGGCTCGAGTTTGGCAACTGCTGCTACAATGGGCTCTGTGTCTCTACCTGAAATGAAAAGATATAATTATGATCCTGCCCTTGCTACAGGATCAATTGCAGCGGGTGGGACTATGGGAATTCTTATTCCACCCAGTATCCCACTGGTTATCTATGGTATTCTAACAAATGAATCAATTGGAAAGCTATTATTAGCAGGGATAATTCCTGGAATTTTAGAGACAATTTTTTATATCATTACGATTTATATACTTTGTATCTATAAGCCTTCATTGGGGCCTCCAGGGATTAAAACCCTTTTTAGTCAGAAGCTTTTATCATTGAAAAATATATGGGCTGTCATACTCCTTTTTTTTACTTGTCATTGGTGGAATTTACTTTGGAATCTTTAGTTTAACTGAAGCAGCAGGAGTAGGCTCATGTGGTGCTTTCTTATTTGCTTTAATCAGAAAACGTTTAAATTGGGCTAATTTTAATGAAAGTATTATGAGTTCAATTAAGACTACAGCCATGATATTTGTTATATTTCTTGGGGCAATGATATTAGGGTATTTTTTAGCCCTAACAAGGCTACCTTTTGAACTGGCTTCTTTTATAGTTACTCTTTCTGCAAATAATTACGTAATTTTAATTTTTATATTATGTATATATCTATTTTTAGGCTGTGTGATGGATGCCCTTGCAATGATACTTCTTACTATACCAATCTTTTACCCTATTATTAAAGCTCTTGGTTTTGATCCCATCTGGTTTGGAATCATTGTGGTACGAACAATGGAAATAGGTATGATAACTCCTCCTGTTGGGATGAATGTATTTATTATTAAAGGAATAGCTCAAGATGTTGAAAGGTATACAATTTTTCGGGGAATCATTCCATTTCTTATTGCTGATTTTTGTCATATAACATTACTTATTATTTTCCCACAGGTAGTGACTTTCTTTCCAGGGTTAATGGGATAAAATTGTGATAGGGATACATATTCATATTCGTTATGGACATATTTAATGTAGATTTAACTATAAGATTTAAAAACAAGATAAATTTCTTTAGTTGTGAATTATGTTATATTTAGTTCAAATTATTAAATTAGGAGGAAAAGTATGATTCCAGAAATTAGGAAAATACTTTATGCAACTGACCTAAGTGAAAATTCTTCTTATGCTTTTATCTATGCAATAGATATGGCCAAAAGACATAATGCCAAAATTATTATTCTCCACGTCATTGAACCTATCCCACCTTATGCTGAGACCTACATCCCTTTAAAAGATTTCATAAAACATAAACAGGAGTCGCTAATTGAAACAGTGAAGACCCGCTTCCAAGAATTTTGTAAAAAGGCCGAGCCCAAATTAGGTCCCTTTCTTGAACTAATTGAGAAGATCCTTGTTCCTATAGGCCATCCACCTGATGTAATATTAAATACAGCCAAGGAAGAAGAGTGTGATATGATTGTAATGTGTACGCACGGAAAGGGATTTTTAGCAAACACATTTCTTGGAAGTGTTTCAGACGCAGTGTTACATCGAACTCGAAAACCTGTTGCCATTAACCCACTACCATCCGAAAAAGTCTCAATGAAGTGGTAAGTCTAATCTTCTTTCCCCTGGAGAGAAGGATTTGACGAGGAGGAAAGAGGTGAAAAGATTTTTAAACAGTTTTTCAGATGTCTCGTAAAGAGATCTCTAAAAAACTTATTCAAGGCTGTAATAATATATTTAAATTACTTTTTAAGACGAAATTTTTTTAAATTAATTAATTTTTAGTAAATAATAGGGTTTTGGTTATCATAAAAACCCCACCTTGCCTCCCCTTATCTTAAGGGGAGGCAAGTT
>JBBIOI010000192.1:0-3939 GCA_037443425.1 Deltaproteobacteria bacterium | reverse complement strand
TCATTGGGTGGAATGATAGATTCTATTTTTAGATCTATGAATGAAAGTTGTTTTTGTCTTTTCATAGGGGCTCCTGTGATCTGTTTTTGGGGTTATGTTATATCAAGTTGCGGTAAAAGTCAATTGGAAAGTCTCTGGAAGCCTTGATTTTAGAGGCTTCCAGCATTATTGAACAATCTCTTCATAAATTGGGAGGTGGGGTGAAAAAGCCTTCGAGCGGATACCTTTTATAGATTAGCACTAATGATAAATCCCCTTAAAATAATTTGATTTTTTCTAAAGCGATTGTTAGCAATTTAAACATTAAAGGCCCGCATTCGCATTCGAAGGGTTTTGAACCCTACCTCCCCAGTCTATCAAAGACTTTTTCAGGGCTCTTTCTTTGAATACTTGAAAGTTTAGATAAACTCTGTTAGGATTTTCAATGTTTTTAAATTATAAAAATTACAAAAAGATAAATACATCATGGTTAGATTAGCAGGTATTCAGATATATTGCTCAGAGGATAAAGAACGTAATATAGAGAAGGCAGTTAGATTTACTCAAATTGCTATTGATAAAGGAGCTCAAATCATATGTTACCCCGAGCTTTTTTCTACACACTGGTTTCCAAAAGATATGGATAAAAATAACTTCTCTTATGCAGAAAAAATTGATGGCCCAACAATCACGAAAATGAAAGAGATTGCCAAGAGATATGAGGTAGTATTAGTCTGTCCTATTTTTGAAAAAGAGGCTGAAAGTTATTATAACTCAGCTATTGTCATTGATGCAGGAGGAGAAATATTAGGAAGTTACAGAAAGATTCATATACCTCAAATTCCCCTTTGGGAGGAAAAATTCTATTTTTCATCTGGAAACAATGGATATCCTGTATTCAAAACAAGGTATGCAATAATAGGAGTGCAGATTTGTTGGGATAATTTTTTTCCTGAAGGAACCAGGATTTTAGCATTAAAAGGTGCACAAATTATTTTTTCTCCTACAGCCGCAGCATTTGCCTCACAGAAGAGATGGGAGACGGTTATTTCGAGTAATGCTATATTTAATGGAATATATATCTTTAGGGTGAATCGTGTTGGAAGTGAGGAAAAGCAGGATTTTTATGGAAAATCATTCTGCATATCTCCCGAAGGGGAACTTATTGACGAACCAATGGGAATGAAGGAAGGACTTGGCCTCATTGATGTTGATCTTAGAATTATAGATAGGGTAAGAAGAGAATTTCCTTTTTTAAAGGACCGTAAACCCGAAACCTATCATGAGATATTGAAATATTAGCGTGATTAATTTTAAATTTTTTAGAGGAATAAATGGAGAAAAAAGGCTTTTTTAAAGAATATATTGAACCTATTATTATTGCTATCTTAATCGCCCTTTTTATAAGGACATTCATCATTCAGGCATTTAAAATCCCATCAAGCTCTATGGAACCCACTCTCCAGGTAGGAGACCATATATTGGTTACTAAATTTACCTATGGAATAAAGATTCCTTTCACAAATATTAAACTCTTCCAGTTTAATAAACCCAAACGAGGCGATATCATTGTATTCATTTTCCCAAAAGATCGGTCAAAAGATTTTATAAAGAGGGTAATTGCAGTAGAGGGAGAAAAGGTAGAAATTGTTCGAGATAAGATTTATATAAATGATAAATTGATAGATGACCCATGGGGATATTATTCAGAAAAATATGAATGGGCAAGGTCATTTTTACCAATGGATCATTACGGCCCCAAGGTAGTCCCAAAGGATTCTCTCTTTGTTTTAGGGGATAACCGAGATAATAGTCAGGATAGTCGTTTCTGGGACTTTGTAAGTCTAAATGATGTTAAAGGGAAGGCCCTTATTATTTATTTTTCATGGAACGGAAAAGCTGAAAACCTTATTGATAAGATAAGATGGAATAGATTTGGAAAGATTATTCGTTAAATACATTTTTTTGTGCCCACTCAATGTCAAGTTTAATCCTTTCAATTAAATCCGAAACTTTCTCGAAACGTATCTCGTCACGAATCCTCCTGACTAAACTAACCTGAATTTCCTCTCCGTAGATGTCTTTATTAAAATCCAATATATGAACTTCAAAAGAGGGTTTCTCAATTTTACTCTCTAAATCTGGTGGTAAGAATGTAGGATTTATACCAATATTTGCAAGACCATTAAAGATTTCATTATTCCAGAAAACTTTAACCGCATATACCCCTTTTTTGGGACATAATTGATCTAATATTTCAATATTTGCAGTTGGAAAGCCCAAGCAAATCCCGCGACCTGAACCTTTTATGACCTTTCCAGCGATAATATAATTCCTTCCAAGTAGTCTTGAGGCTTTCTCAATATCTCCATTTTTTATTAACTCTCTTATTTTTGAACTACTTACGATTGTATTGTCAATCTTTAAGGCTTCGATGACCTCTGTTTCAAAATTAAAATACTTTCCAGCTTCGATAAGAGTTTTCACATCTCCTTTTTGGCCTTTTCCAAAATGGTAATTGTAACCTATAATTATTTTTCTTACGTTTAATTTCTCCACCAATATGGTTTTTATAAATTCCTGAGGAGAAATCTCAGAGAATGCTAAAGAAAACTGGATGCATACAACGGTTTTTATTCCTGCCTCTTCGATGAATTTCATCTTCATCTTAAATGGGGTCAGTGTAGGAACAAAATTTTTAGGTGATAAGATTTTTAATGGATGCGGTTCAAAGGTAATAACGATCGATTCTACACCAAATCTTGATGATTCTTCCCTAACCCTTGCAAAAATCCTCTGGTGACCTAAATGAACACCATCAAAATTACCAATTGTAACTACAGGCCGATTAAAAGACCTTTTTATATTTTCTAATCCCTGAATGATTTCCATTTATGGGTAGTTAAGACAAGCCTCGTTTCTTGATTTACAAAAAAAAATATAAAATAATATATCTGGATAATCAATTGCCGAAGTGGCGGAATTGGTAGACGCGCTAGATTCAGGGTCTAGTGGGAGATTGTTCCCGTAGGGGTTCAAGTCCCCTCTTCGGCACCAATTTTTCTGTTTTAAAAGACTCTTTTTTTGAGGGAACCTCTCCTTCCTTAAAACATTCGAGAATCGCATCATTTGATGAGCTTATTTTACCTGTCTTGGGATCAACCTTTATAAATACAACTCCCTCAGGAACAGGGAAGTCTTTCACAGGTTTATCCTTCAAAATTTCTTGCATAAATTTTACCCAGATTGGTAAAGCGGCACGTGCCCCTGTTTCGCCTTCGCCTATCGATTTTTCTTCATCAAAACCTACCCACACCCCAGTTACATACTTAGGTGTATAACCAATAAACCAGGCGTCTAAAAAATTATCAGTTGTTCCTGTTTTTCCTGCAACTGGTCTACCTAAAGCCTTTGCCCTCCAGCCAGTCCCATTCTGGACCACACCTTCAAGAAGATAAGTTATTATATAGGCTGTTTGTGGACTTATCGCTTCTTGTCCTTCGTTGATTTGTGAATTTTCTTCAATAATATTCCCGTCACGATCAATAATCTTTTTGATAAATATTGGGTTAAAGACCTTACCCTTATTTGCAAAGACCGCATACGCTTTTGTCAGTTCAAAAAGTGACATACTCGATGAACCAAGCGCCATTGATAGATCTTTATTTAGAGGGGATTCAATTCCAAGCTTCTGGGCATATTCTTTTATATATTCTACACCTATATCTTTCGCAATTCTAACTGTTACAGTATTTAGCGAATACGCTAATGCATTTCTAAGAGTTGTTGGTCCAAAATATCTTTCTTCAAAATTTTTAGGCATCCATCTCTTTCCACCCCAGTCAAAAACAATAGGGGAGTCTAAGATTATTGTCGAGGCTGTATATCCTTTGTCGATTGCCGATGCATATATTATAGGTTTAAATGCAGAACCAGTTTTCCTTCGGGCTTTCGTTACCC
>JBBIOI010000191.1:0-3953 GCA_037443425.1 Deltaproteobacteria bacterium | reverse complement strand
TCCCCAGAGGCTTCTTGTTATTTTGGATGGAACCGATATAACTTCCATTCTGGAGGTAACCTCTGAGGGGTTTGAATACAGACCGTTGGGTGTTCTTGCTTCTGGTAGCCATAGCCTTAATGTTACTGTCTATACTCTTGATGGAAAGGAATTGAAGCAGGAGTTTACATTTTCAACTCGCCATTCAAAGGTTTTTGAGGAGGCATACTCCAGTAATGAAATTACAATATTATATGAAAAGAAGATAGACCAGTCAGAAGAGATTACTGGGCAGTCTTCATGGAAGACAGAATCGAATCTTGCAAGTGATTCCAAACTAAAAGAGAAGGAATGGGAGTTTGTATTTAAGACAAATGTTAGGCATTTTGATCAACAACTTCCATTAACCCCTCCATTAGAGAAGGGATTTAGTCTTATCAATTATCTATTTCAAGGGAGATATACCGGTAAAAGATTCAGCTTTCTTGGAGAGACAGGAGATGTTCAAATCACAGAGACTCCAAATACTGTTCAGGGCCTTTCGAGGAGGGGAGGGAATTTAGTCTTTCAATCTAAGGATTTGAATCTGCAGCTAAGAACATTTGTTGTAAAGAGTGAGCAGGTAATCGGATTTAAAGGGGGTATGGGCATCGAGACCTCTTCAGATGACCATATCATGGGTGTTTCGGGAGATTTAGGTCTTATTTCAGATAAACTTCGATTCAGGGCCATCTATGTAAAGGGAGGTGAAGAAGGAGATTCCCTCGGAATATCAACGACAGGTGGGAAGAAGAAAGGTGATGTTTTTGGTTTTCTCTTTACGACCGACCTTTTTAAACAGAAGCTGGTCACAGAGGCAGAGATTGATTTTTCAAAATTTGATGGAGATACCCATGATGAATTTTCTTCTGAGAAGGATAGAGCCTACAGGTTTAAGATCGGTGGAAATACTGACATTTATAATTATGAAGCCCTATATGAATACATGGGGCCTGATTATGAGGTGATTGGAAATCCTGGCCTTCAGAAAAACAGAGAAGGTTTTACCCTGAGAGGTGGGGCTAACTATAAGATTCACATCTTCAATCTCTCCCTTTCGAGATATAACGACAATGTCAATAAAGATAATCTTTACCCCCGCACCTACACATACCAAGGGATGTTTGATTATACCTTTAGTAAGTTTCCGAGCCTTCCAATAGGCGTAAGTTATCAGAAGTCAAGGCTTGATAGCCGCTGGGAACCTCCTGGGATCACTCCGATGAAAACTGATACAGACACGGTTACTGGAAGGATTAACTATATTAAGGGACCTTTAAATTTAGGTTTTTCAGCAAGTTACTCCTTCCAGAATGACCTTACAGATTCAAACAATGATACGACTACAGTGACATTTTCCTTTACGCCTGTCCTCACCTTAGAAAGACCTTATGTATCCATTTCCCCAAATATTTCCTTTAACCGCTCAACATCACGGCTAACAAATGTTCATACAGATACATATACTAATTCCCTTGATCTAAGAGGAGGTCTATTTAATAAAAAACTGACATATGGGTTTGGAGGAACCTACACAATATCAAAGACAAGCGATGGTTCTTCTAATCAGGATACCCTGAGTTCGACTTTCGATATTTCATATTATCCTTTTAAGAACCTCTGGGGATTTTTGAATCCTTCAGTAGGCATCAGAGGACTGTACAATAGGACGAATGATAGGGTTTTCAATCAAACAACAAACGAATTGGCAATCTTTATGGTGATTCAAACGACCATGCCGTTTTCGTTTTAAGGAGGATGGATTGATGAAAAAAATTGGATTCTTATTGCTGATTCTCACTATTTTTTTAATATTCGTAGAAAACATCGGGGCTCAAATAACAACATCGCCATCTTCTATTTCCATTCCACGAGGGCTTCAGGCAACGAGGAGAATCACTTACTCCATCACAAGCCCGGGATGCACCAGTGCCATCTCAAATAGCGGGACATTTATCAGCGGATCGACTATCCTCGGAGTTGTCAATACGACTGTTTCTACCAATTTAACAGGGACAGGCAATTTAACCACAGGCACTGCTACCGAAACACTGATTCTCCCCATTCAAGTCATTAAGAAAGCCGAACAATTAAGGATTAATAGATTTGAGTTTAGAAGACAGTTTAACTTATTTGACCCAAATCCCTGTGCAACATATAACAGTTCTGTCCAGGTCGCTTTGACCTCTGAAGCCACTGCAGAATTCATGATAACAAGGCTTCAACTATATTTTGAAAATGGGAGGGCGGAGATCACTGTAAAGAGAAATCAACCTGGTCTAAAGGCCTATGCAGAGATACGATATGTTGGATCAGGGCTTCTTCAGGGTTACTGGGAAGTGGATGGAAGGATCCTTTCCCATGTGAACAGGCATCTTGTCTATGGAAGAAGTTTGACTCTTGAAAGCCCTGAGATTCCTTCCCTTCCAACTTTTACTACAGGAACTCATATTGTGAGATTTCTCATAACAAACCCCTCTTTGGAAATGAAAGCCCTGAGATTCCTTCCCTTCCAACTTTTACTACAGGAACTCATATTGTGAGATTTCTCATAACAAACCCCTCTTTGGAAACACCTTCTCCTGAGGCGATATATTTTGTGACAGCAGAGGAGTTTAAGAAAATATTTTCAATTAACCTAATCTCTCCTGAGGATAAGTCTGAGATTGATTTCATCCCTCCCACCTTCAGATGGGAGGAAAGAGAACCAACGGTCACATATCTTATAGAATTTCTTGAAGAGGGCGTTGAAAAACCCATTTTTTCAGCCTATAGCAGAAAATCTGAATACACCCTTCCAATCCCAGTTTTTAAGAACCTATTCTTTCAAACTAAAGGCTACCTTTGGAGGGTGAAGGGTTTTGATGTTGATAATAATAAAGTTGGAGAGAGCCCTTTATTCAAATTTACATTCAAAGAGCACTCCCTTTATATACCTCGGCAGAGATAAATTATGGCTACAGAGGCAACCCAAGAAAGGCATGAATCTATAGAAAAGATGAGTGGAAAATATAACTTTTGATTGATTATTAAGGCATTTGGTATTGTATAAAATAAGGCAAAGGCTGTAAATATGAGTTTTCTTTCTTTTTTGGATGAGAAAGGAAATCCTTTTCCAAATAAGGATGATACTTCAAAGGGAAAAGTTTGCGCTCCTTCCAAAAATTTATTTTCCATCATTCCAGAAGATGAACATAACTTTCCCAGCGGAGCATCCTCCTCAACCACTATGGCAGACATCTTTAAATTAGCTATTGAAAATGATGGTGGAATAGAAAAGGAGGAGGTTTCTACATTTCGTGGAGATATCTATAAATGGGAAGAAGAGCTGATCCACGGAGAATAATTTGAACCTTTTCGAGAAGAATTTCCACATAAGGATAAAAGGGACGGTTTTATTTTTAAAGATTATTAAAGAATGATGGCTTCATAATAGACCATATTGGAGGAGGTGCGCTATGAGATACTTCTATGGGCTGGTTGTCTTTGGTCGAGTAGTCGTTTTTTTATTTTTTCTTTCTATCTTAATTTTTAAATCTTTTTCTTTTGCCGCCGTTGATCTCAGTAAAGACATTGCTGCCCTAAAAGAAGAGATCAAAGCCGCCCAGGCTAAGATTGATAGAGCCAAGGCTGGTGATACCCTTGAAAAGATTACAATCCCTGTCTCAATTAAGAACATGCAAAAGATCTTGGGTTCTCTTTCTCAGAAGGCATCGGGCGATCAGAATCTATCCGGCAAGGTGAAGAATTTAAATAGTTCACTGAATTCCCTGGAAGGGGCAAAGAACAAAAACGACAAATCGGGTGCCCAGAAGATTTTGAATGATATGGCAGGTGCTGTAGTCGCCTTAGAAAAGGAAACCATCAAACTTCCTCCTACAGCTTTACAGAAACGTGAGCCACCTCCTGGAAAGGTAGGGGGATCGGATACAATC
>JBBIOI010000190.1:0-4078 GCA_037443425.1 Deltaproteobacteria bacterium | reverse complement strand
AGGGAGCCAATCCTTTTGTAATTTCAAAAGCCATTGCTTCATATCTAAGGCAGAGACACTTCGATCTTATATTTGCAGGAAGGCAGGCAATGGATGATGATTCAGGGATAGTTGGACCTGCAGTTGCAGAGCTTTTAGGTATTCCCCATGTGAATGCCATAGTTTCTTTTGAACTTGATCCCCAGAGGGGAGTGGCACTTGTTAAACGCGATGTTGAAGAGGGAAGAGAGGTTATTGAGTGCTTGCTTCCTGCTTTATTTACATGTGAGAAGGGTCTTTTTTCACCTCGTATACCTCAGGTTATGAATGTTATGAGGGCAATGAAGGTACAAATCAAGAAGTGCGACCTCTCATCTTTAGGTCTTAATCCAACGGAACTTCAAGCTGAAAAAGATTTGATTAGATTAAAACGATATCTTCCTCCACCTAAGAGGCCTCCTGTTAAAATTATAAGAGAAGAGTTCCCGGAGAATGTTAAGATACTTGTTAAACTCCTGAGGGAAGAAGCAAAAGTTATATAATAATTTAAAAGGAGTGGATATGGAAAACGAGATATTGGTATTTGCAGAGCAGAAAGATGGAAAAGTAAGAAAGGTTGTATTTGAACTCCTTTCAGCATCAGCAAGATTTTCAGAAAAGCTGAGATCTAAAGTTTCGGCTATCTTAGTGGGAAGCGGACTTAAAGAAGCAATAAATAGCCTTATTCCTTTTGCTGATAATATATATGTCATTGATGACCAAACCGTTTCAACTTACACTTCTGAGTATTTTCTTTTAAATATTTCTAATCTAATAAAGGAGAAAAAACCTCTTTTATTCCTTGGAGGAGTAAGTTCAAATGTAAAAGATCTTTTTCCAAAGCTGGCAGTTAACCTTGGTGTAGGATATGCGCCTGAATGCATAGATATAAATATAAGTGAAGAAGGGGATCTATTAGTTAGGCGTCCAGTATTTGGAGGAAAGGTATTTGTAGAGTTGAGCTTTTCAGAGAAATATCCAAGAATAATTTCTGTAAGGAATCATACATTTCCAATAAATGAAAACCTTAATAAATCGGCAGAGGTGATCTCTGTCCCAGCCATAAGAGACCAGACCCTATTAAGAAAGAAGGTGATTGGTTTAGAAAAATCAAAGGTTGAAAGGCTCGATATTAGTGAGGCAGAGATTGTTGTAGCAGCAGGAAGAGGGATAAAGGGGCCTGAGAATTTTAAGATTATCGAAGAACTTGCAGATGTCTTAAATGCCTCTGTCGGCACGACAAGAGCAGTTGTAGATGAAGGCTGGAGAGATCAGAAGGATCAGATAGGTAAAAGCGGAAAGAATATATCAGCTAAACTCTATATGGCCTTCGGTATCTCTGGAGCGGTTCACCACGTCCTCGGTATTGGAACATGTAAAACAGTTGTTGCAGTAGATATAGATCCTAATGCACTCATATTTAACTATGCAGATTATGGAATCGTGGGAGATCTCTTCCAGATTGTGCCTGCCCTGAGGGATGAACTTAGAAAGGTTATTTCTGCTGGGTAGTTAAGGATTAATTTATGGATAAAGTAGATGTGATAATTGTTGGTGCTGGATTAGCAGGTCTTTCATGTGCATATGAACTTGCGTCCCCTGACATGTCAATTCTCGTTTTGGAGAGAGGAGACTTTCCAGGAAGTAAGAATATTACTGGAGGAAGACTCTATCTGCGCCCAATCATACCTTACATTTCAGATCTCTGGAAGGACGCCCCTTTTGAGAGGCATGTAGTGAAAGAGAGATTTACATTTATGGGAGAAGATAACTCAGTAACATTTGAACTATACAGCGATCGTTTCAATGAGACTCCACATCCAAGTTATACTATCCTTCGGGCGAATTTTGATCGATGGTTAGCTGAAAAGGTTTCAGAAAAGGGGGCATTTGTTATCACTCAAAAAAGGGTAGACGATCTCATCATTGAGGATGGAAAGGTTATTGGAGTCCGAACAGATGGTGAAGAGATAGGTTCGGACTGTGTAGTGGCAGCAGACGGAATCCTTTCATTTCTTGCAGAAAAGGTAGGTCTCAGAGGTCCGTTTAAGCCAAATCATTTCGCTATCGGTTTTAAAGAGATAATCAAGATGGACTCAAAAGCCATTGAGGATCGTTTTGGCCTGGCAGACGGAGAAGGAGCAGCCCAACTTTTTATTGGCTCAATAACAAAAGGAATGATTGGTGGTGGATTTCTATATACTAATAGAGAAAGTCTTTCACTTGGCTTGGTGATAGGACTCGATTCATTAAATTCCAAATCACCCCGTGAAGAGGTATACAAAATCTTAGATCAATTTAAAGAAAGACCAGAGATTAAAAATTTGGTAAAGGGTGGAGAGGTTATTGAGTACTCTGCACATCTGATAAACGAAAGTGGAGTTTATGGAATGCCAAAATTATATACAGATGGGATGCTTCTTGTTGGTGATGCTGCGGGACTCGGTTTAAATATGTTATTTACAGTAAGAGGTATGGAGTATGCTATTGTTTCAGGAATTCTTGCGGCTAAAACAATTAAAGAGGCAAAAAAGAGAAATGACTTCTCAAAGGCATCTCTTTCCGAATACGAGAAGCTACTGAATGAAAGCTTTATTATGAAAGAGATGCATGCATTTAAAAATGTACCCGTGGTTCTCAATAATAAAAGACTTTTCAAAAAGTATCCACAAGCGATTTCTGATATATTTGAAGATTTAATGTGGGTTGACGAAAAGCCAAAGCAAGGCATTTATAAGACAAAAATGAGAAGGTTGAAGAAGGAATTTTTCGATTTACAAACCTTAAGGGATTTCCTGCTCTTTAGAAAGATTTAGTGAATTTTTAAATATCCTTTTTGACAATAGGGTGTAACATGAAGATTAGCGAGAAGCTTTCTTTGAATATTATTAAAAATGATAAAGAGTCTCATATTAGGATCGATCAAAGAATTTGCAAAGACTGTAAAGAACATTACTGTATCTATGGGTGTCCAGCAAACCTTTACAGCCTAAACGAAAAAGGGGAGGTTTTAGTAGAATACAGTGGCTGTCTTGAATGTGGAACATGTATGATTGTCTGTATCTATGGCTCTGTTAAATGGAACTATCCAAAATCTGGGTTTGGTGTCCAGTATCGTTTTGGATGACCTCAATCTATAACCTTCTCCCCCCATTTACGCAGGAAGTATTTCCATTGTTCATCGATTATATGTGGAGAAAATATCCTCTTCTGCTTTACCGGTGCCTCTTCATCAGATGTATAGAAATACTGTCTCCCATGCATCACCATCAATTGCATCTGAGCCGCCTTCTCCAGGCAGATAGCAGAATATGTTGCCTCTTCGATTGATTGTCCAACAACCACAATTCCATGCGCCCTCATCAAAGCAGCTCGTCTATTGCCTAAACATTGAGCAAGAAGTCTCCCTTGCTCTTTTGTGACTATTAAATCTGTCATATCTGTAAAGTGAGCAACACCTGGCCAGAACAGGCATCCTTCATGACTTATGGGTTTTATCTCCTCCCCTGTTGCCGAAAAGGCAATAGAATAGAAGGGATGTGTATGGATAACACATTGGACATCTGGCCTCGCCCTATAGATTTCACTATGAATAGGGACTTCATTATGAGGTTTATGTTTACCCGCAATCTTCTGGCATTCGATATCCATAATCAACATGTCTTCTGCTGATACTTCCTCAAGGCCAAATCCCCTTGGTTTCATTAAGAATCTATCAGGACCGATCCTTGCTGATAGATGTCCAAGTACACCATCTGAGTGCCCTTCCTTTGCAAGGATATGGCAAGCAGATGCTAATTTCTGTCTTAAAATTTCTTCATTTGTCATGGTTTTCCCCCTTTTTCAAGTTATGTGTTTTTAATTTATATTTCAAAAGATTAAGTTATGTCAAGTAAAACTTGGAACTTTGTCCCTCCATACCTCCCCAGTCTTTAAAAAACCTTTTCAGAAGTCTCTTTTCCCCTCTTGACAAAAGTTGAATAGTAAATTAGAAAATCTGATAACAATTTCAAAAAGGAGGATCAATTTATGATTATTGATGTTCACAGACATATGGTGG
>JBBIOI010000189.1:0-4098 GCA_037443425.1 Deltaproteobacteria bacterium | reverse complement strand
TTATTTCCTTTTCCAGATGTAAAACAATCAAGTATTGTTAGATACTCTAAATTTGGTAGCAAGGCTAATCTTTTTGTGATTGTTGCAGGTGAGAGATTAAAAGAAACATACACTACTTTAAATTTATTCTTTAAGTTATATTCAATAAATCTTTGGAAAAAGATTTCTACATATGTTCCTGCATCAACTTCCCAGATAACATTGTCTCCTATTTTTAAAAAACCTAAAAGATGATCTAAATAAGTAATCCCTGTTGAAACTTTCATTATTAGGGTAACTCTTAATTTGTTTGGAAAAATAGATAACCTTTTCTAAATAAAAAGTCAATTTTATCAATTTATTTATAGAAAATAAGAAGAAATAGAGGGGTAGACATAAGAGTTATACATTTTCTCTTTCATAAAAAATTTGGAGTGTTTATATTTAAAAATTTTTATTGACGGTTTAAATAAAAAAAAGATATTTAATATTGTATAGGTTGAATAATTTATTTTGAGTAGACTTTTATTCTCAAAGGACAAAGGAATGATTCAAAAAGAGAGGATTAAGGTTTTAAATTCAAGACAGATAAATAAAGGAGCTTATGTCCTTTATTGGATGCAGGCATCTCAGAGAACAACATATAATCATGCCCTTGAGTATGCTATCTTGAAAGCCAATGAATTGCGAAAGCCTCTTATTGTTTTCTTTGGAATTACAGATTATTTCCCGGAGGCTAACGAAAGACATTACGCCTTTATGCTTGAAGGAATCTATGAGGTTAAACGGTCTCTCCAAAAGAGAGATATTCAAATGGTGATCCTACACCAATCTCCTGATCAGGGAGCTATTCGATTGGCTCAAAAGGCATCTCTTGTAGTTGTGGATAGGGGTTATCTAAAAATTCAGAGGTATTGGAGAAAGATTGTTTCAGACCGTATTGATTGCCCTTTGATTCAAGTTGAGACTGATGTGGTTGTGCCTTTGGAGGAGGTGTCCAGCAAAGAGGAGTATTCAGCGGCTACTATTCGCTTAAAGATCCATAAGAAATTGAATCAATTTTTGGTTCCTCTTACTTACCTCAATCTAAAAGTGAAACCTATTGAGTTCGAAGTGGACTCCTTTCCAATCGAGCCGATTGAGAAGACCCTTTCAACTTTACGGATTGACCGAAGTGTAAGACCTGTTCGCACATTTAAGGGTGGGACTCGAGAGGCTTATAAACATCTTAAAGTTTTTTTGGAAGAAAAATTAGATTATTATCCAGAAGGGAGAAATGACCCAGCCATGGATTTTCTCTCTCATATGAGTCCTTATCTACACTTTGGGCAGATCTCTCCTCTTGAGATTGCTTTAAAGGTGAAACAAACGGGGAGTCCTGCAGTCGAAGCCTTTCTTGAAGAATTGATTGTCCGAAGAGAGTTAAGCATGAATTTCGTTTTTTATAATAAAAGATATGATTCTTTTGAAGCTCTCCCTGAGTGGGCAAAAAAGTCGTTAAGAACTCATCAAAGGGATAAAAGACAGTATCTCTATAACTTTCAACAACTGGAGAAGGCAGAGACTCATGATCCTTACTGGAATGCAGCTCAGAAAGAGATGGTCATTAAAGGTAAAATGCACGGATATATGCGAATGTACTGGGGAAAAAAGATATTGGAATGGAGCAAAACTCCTGAAGAGGCTTTTCGTTCAGCTCTTTATTTGAACAACAAATATGAGCTGGATGGAAGAGATCCCAATAGTTTTGCGGGTGTAGCCTGGTGTTTCGGTAAACATGATAGGCCCTGGAGGAATAGACCGATTTTTGGGAATGTAAGATATATGAATGACAAGGGGCTAAAAAGAAAGTTTGACGCAGATAAATATGTGAGAAATATCAACGCCCTTATCTAAATTAAGTGATTTTTCGTAAATGAATGATTTAAAATGGTCAAAAGCTGAGAAAGCAATTGCAAGACAAGCATTCGACTTGGCATATGGAAGTTATTGTTTGGGGTCAGGTCTTGAAATTATTGTTTGGTATTGTTTGGGGTCAGGTCTTGAAATATAAAAAAATAATATTTCAAGACCTGACCCCAAATATTTATTCAGACGCCCGCTGACCAAAAGCTCGCGGGCGTTTTTATTTTTCAAATTCCGAAGAAGATAGGCAAGGGCATGACAACAATTTTAGGAGCCAGGGGGATGGGTTCAACTCCTGAATAAATAATAACTGAGAAGAGAAGCCTCTCCTTTAAATCTTCAGCTAACATTTTCAAGTTTTTCATGTCTGATTCTTCGATGCGATGACTCCATTTCACTTCAATAGCTACCAATTTCTCAGCCATCTCAATCAGGAAATCGACTTCCTGGCCTGTTTGGGTTCGCCAAATTGTTAAGAAATAGAGGGTCACCATTTAAAAGGCACCTGTCAAGAGAAAAAAGTTAACCAAAAAAGTTTCTCGGTCTCTAAATATAGGAAGGGGTGGATTAGCCCGCCGCCTAACTGGAACCTCTCTGGGCACGAGCATGCACCTACATCTATCCCCATGCATCTCAGAATGCCAATCTGATGATATGCCACCATTGCCCGGTAGCCCATCGCTTTGATTAGCGGTCCATCCCGCTCCTGATCATTTTATAACAATGCCATGTTGGTCAGATTCTGCCCCTCACCCGAACCTGTAACTAACTGGGGACCCTACCCCGATGTGTTGAATCATTGGCAGCAAAATAAAATATCACTCGAACATCATGTTCAATGCTAAAACTCCATAAATCTTGTAACTTTCCTGACAATTTGTGTGTTTTCAAAACTCTATCAAAAGGGTCTTTAATGAACATCTCTACCCTTTCCCAAAATTTTCCTTCTAACTCTCTGTGTCCTTTGATTCTTTTCTTGAAAGCCCTTTTGAAGGAAGAGCTAAAACTGATTTCTGTCATTCTTCTATCATTCTACTTAGCTTGCTTACATCACTTGAAAATTCCAATTTTCCTTCCTCAGCTTCTTTCAAGCTATTTTGATAATTTCTATAGATTTCTTCTCTTCGTTCCTCTATAAGATACTTCTCTATCAAAAATTTAAGTTCCTCTTTTTCTTCTGTTGATAATGATTTTACAGCCTCAATTAAATTATCATATCTTAATACATCCATGTTTATCCCCCAATTTTTAAAATCTAACAATTATTGGATTGCAAATTGTAATATATTTTAATTTTATACCTAATAATTTTGTAGTGTCAAATGAATATTTTTAATTGCTGAGATTTAAATAACGAAATAAACCTCAAGGATCTCTTATAATTTCAACAGGTCCTTATTTTTTTATTAAATCGCTTACTTTGTAAAAGTGTAGACCTAACCATTGGTTTTAAGCTCTGCCCATTTTAGTTTATCAGGAAGATATTTATTTCTGAGACGAAGATAGTAATCTTTGTTCATCAAATCCATATTTGATTATGTGCATAACATCCAAAATCAGCCGACGCTGTAAGCGGTCGGCTGGATTGGATTATATTGTTATGTAAGTAGATTTTACTTTTGCCTCGAACTATATTCTTTTTCTGTGAGAATAATAAACTCAGTCCCGTGCCCTGTGTACTCGAAGTATATCCAATCATTGGGGTTGATAACCTTATCGTTGAACCCTTTTTTTCTATACCAGAGTTTCAATCTGCTGGGCGTCCCAAGACATACTCTATCTTCAGTTTCAGGTTTACTAAAGTTTAGTTCATAGCGGTCACCTTCTATATCAATAAGTGTGATCCTGCTATGTCTCGTGGGATATGCGAATTTCTCTCGTCTGTTAAGCTCATGTTTGAAAAGGGTAATATCCCTCCGTCTCCATTTACCATTCCCATCATCAGCATCCCATATGCATAAGTCGTTTATTTTCCCCTTAAAGATGTCTCCTTTTTTGGCATAGACTCCGTTGATGGCACATAAGACGACATTTCCTTCTGAAGGCTGTCAGAATTTTTTGGATGGAGTTTCTCAGTAGCGGACTCTTTAACTATTCTCTCCCGCTCCGCCTGCACACTCTTTAACCAAATTTCGAGCTCCTGTCGGGCAAGTGGCTTACCTTTAATTCAAGGGGGTCACCCATTAAAGGTTTTCCATGGCCAGACAATTGAGG
>JBBIOI010000188.1:0-4185 GCA_037443425.1 Deltaproteobacteria bacterium | reverse complement strand
TTGTGTTGAGACTATTCAGAGGCTTAAGGAGATTCCTGGTGTCAGGGGTATTCATA
Organism: Deltaproteobacteria bacterium; assembly: GCA_037443425.1. GTDB lineage: Bacteria > Desulfobacterota > BSN033 > BSN033 > UBA1163 > JBBIOI01. The sequence goes on along the minus strand of JBBIOI010000188.1, from coordinate 4,129 downwards.
TCATGGCTATCGAATGGGAGGAGAAGGTAAGGGAGATCGCAGAAAGGGCAGGCCTTTTACCAAGACCAAAAGTTTAAAAAAAGGATCACAACTATGCAAACAGTTTTTAGTAATTATTTGGCAGAATCTATACTTAAAGAAACGGGCGAGAATGTTTTTCTATGCTATCAGTGTCATAGGTGTTCTTCAGGATGTCCTGTGGCAGAATATTTTGATCTTGTCCCCCATCAATTAATGCGCGCAATCCAACTCGGACAGAAGGAGAGGGTTTTAAATTCAAAGACAATATGGCTATGTGCAATGTGTGAGACATGTGCAACCCGATGCCCTCATGATATTAACATCACAAAGATCATGGATTTCCTAAAAATCATGGCAAGAAAAGAAGGTATAAAACCTAAAGTTCCTTCTGTAGGCGTCTTCTATGAAGCTGCGCTGAGGGGGATTAACTGGTTTGGAAGAATGTATGAAGCAGGTTTGATGGGAGAGATTTATCTTCGTCAGCTTTTCTCAGGTGATTTAAAATTTAGTGAAATTTTTAAGAATGATCTTCCAATGGCATGGAAGATGTTCAGGGAGGGAAAGCTCAGAATAATCCCGAGCTTCGGAAAGCCAAGGTTAGACACAAAAAAAGGTATTAAAATAGAGGCGAAAAAGGATGCTATTGCCTACTTCCCGGGTTGCAGTCTTCATGGGACATCAAAAGAGTATGACATGTCTACACGAACCGTATTTGATAGCCTCGGTGTTTCCATTCATGAACCCAAAGGATGGGGATGTTGTGGAACAACACCTGCCCATTCTACAGATCTTTATCTCGCTACAATACTTCCTTTGAAAAATATTGCCCTGTACATGGGAGAGGGATTTGATTATATTACAACACCATGCCCATCGTGTTTTTTAAGGATGCGGGTTGCATTAAAGAATATAGAAGAATATGAGGAATTAAATATCAAAATCTCGAAGGAAATTCCTGATCTTTCTACTGATAGAATTAAGATTGAACATATCCTAAACACAATAACAGAGAAGATTGGATATGAGAATATAAAGTCAAAAGTTATAAGACCACTTAATGGGTTAAGGGTTGTCTGTTATTATGGTTGTATTATAACAAGACCACCTAAAATAACAGGCGTAAGAGATTATGAATATCCGTCAAATATGGATAGATTGATGAAGATTCTTGGAGCTGAATCACTTGATTGGTCATATAAAACCCGATGCTGTGGCGTCTCTCTTGGAATCTCTCAGCCTAATATTGCGCTTGAGTTGAGCATGAGGATTCTAAAAAATGCCAAGTCGGTTGGCGCAGATGCAATTGTTGTGGCATGTCCACTGTGTCATATAAATCTTGATGCCCGCCAGAGACAGATTGAAGAAACATATAACGAAAGGTTCAGGATCCCTATTGTCTATTTTACTCAATTTATAGAATTGGCCTTTGGTGTTGATCCTGATTTATTAGAGTTTAATAAACATTTTGTTGACCCATCACCTTTACTAAAAAAAATAAATTAGTGTTAGGATATCCGGTATTAATTTCATTTCTTCTGCCAAGTAGTATATTTCGCCTATGAATTAATTCTCCTTTTGAATTGGTAGGCTTATCGTGAATGTTGCACCTTTTCCTTCTTCACTTTCGACTCTAATCTCTCCACCATGATCCTTTATTATTCCGTAGCAGACAGAAAGCCCAAGGCCTACACCTTTTACCTTTTGTTTTGTAGTAAAAAATGCCTCAAAGATCTTATCTTTTATCTCATCTGGAATTCCAAGCCCTGTATCTTGGATTTCAATCATAATATTTTTATCCTCATGGCTTGTTCTTATGGTTAGAGTTCCTCCTCTCGGCATAGCCTCTTTTGCATTCTTAAACATATTTATAAAGACCTGTCTGAGCTGATTTGTAGAGGCCATTATCTCTGGAATCTCATCATCAAAATAGGTCTCTATCTTTATATTTGATTCCTTCATCTGCTTTTCCATGACTATCAGAATCCCTTCGATCAAATCATTAATCTTTACGGGTCTTCTCTCCTCTTCCTCAGGTTTTGAAAAGCTAAGCATATTTCTGAGCATCTCTGCAAGTCTCTTAGTCTCTGAAAGCGAAAGCTCAAGTATCTTTCTTCTCTTGCTCTCAGGGGGGATTTCTGTTTTAAGAAGTTCCAGTGTATTCATAATTCCATAGATAGGGTTATTAAGTTCATGGGCAATTTGGGAGGTGAGACGTCCCATAGCAGCAAGTTTTTCGGACTGAAGAAGTGCCTCGCGCATCTTCTGGAGTTCTCTTTCGATCCTTAATCTTTCTCGAAGATCTTTAAAGATACCAACACTTGCAATCTCTCTTCCATTTTCATCATATATTATCGAGGCTGACAGGTCACCCTCTATAAGTTCACCATCTTTTCGTTTGTGTGTGATTGGGAAAGAGGTTAATTTACCAACACCTCCAAAATCTGGGCTCCTTAGCTTTTTCATTACCTCACGAGCTACTCCAGGGGGATAAATATCACGGATATTCATCTTTCCCACAACCTCTTCAGCCTTATAGCCTAAAATATTTTCTGCACCCTTATTAAAGATAAGGATTTCTCCCTTCATGTTGGTAACAATGATTCCATCCACAGAGCTTTCTATCAATTTCATCAGAAATTCATTGGCTTCCCTTAGTTCTTTTTCCATTCTTTTTCGTTCCGTAATATCTATATTTAACCCCTCGTAACCAATAACCTCTCCATTTTCATCCCTCTTTGCATGCGCAGTAAGAAGTATGGTTATCTTTTCTCCATTCTTCTTCTTGAATTCAACCTCAAAATCTTTTATATAGCCTTCCTTTTCAACCATTTCCTGGAATCTCTTTCTATCTTCAGGGTTTACGTAAAGATCTTTTGCAATATCAATACTTAAAAATTCCTCTTTGCTCTGATAACCTAACATGTTTAAAAGGGCCTTATTGCAATCCAAAAATCTACCCTCTTTTGAACTTATAAAAAGACCGTGTTGAACCCTTTCAAAGAGATTTCTGTATTTTTCCTCAGACTCTTTTAACTCTTTTTCAAACCTCTTCCTCTCGGTTATATCCCTTATATAGGCATACATTTTTATACGTCCATCATCAGACCTTGCAGGCGCAATGCAAACCTCTGCTTCCTTCACCTCACCACTTTGTGTTTTAATAGACATCTCTGTACAGACCTTTTCTCCAAGACCTTCACCCCGCATTACCATCTCCTCTAAAAACTCTTCATCCCTTTTACCAATCAAGGAAAAAAAATCTCGACCAAGGATCTGGTCTTTTGGGAGACCCAAAATCTCGGATGCCTTCTGGTTTGAAAATTCTATACGAGAATCCTGGTCAAAAACAATAATCCCATCTTCACCCATTTCTGCTATCTTCTCAAATCTTTTATTGGCTTCGCGAAGCTCTCTTTCCATATTCTTTCTTTCAGTGATATCCCTTAAGTAGGCATATGTCTTTACCCCACTTTCCTCTTTAGAGATGGTAATACAAACTTCTGTATCCTTTTTTAAACCATCTTTTGTTAATATATTAATCTCTGTACACACACGCCTACTCTCGTCTGCTCCCAGTTCTGAATGCATCTGTTTAAGGTATCCAACATCCCTCTCTTCAAGTAGATTTCGAAAATCCATCCCTATTAGTCGATCTTTAGAATAACCTGTTAAATTTGAGGCAATAGTATTAGCAAATTCAATCCTATATCCTTCATCAAATACTATGATTCCATCCTCTCCCATCTCTGAAATCTTCTCAAGGCGTTTTGTTACCTCTTCAAGATGTTTTTGAAATCCAGTTTCTTCGTATTGCCTCAATTTCTTTTCAAGTTCAGAGATCCTTTCCTTTAAGGCTAAAATCTCTCCATTTTTTGGTTCCATAGAAGCCACCTTTAAGAAATTTGGATTTTATTTAATTTTACCTCAAATTAAAAATTTTTGTAAAATTTTAAAAGGAGGCCCCTAAAAAGTCATTAAAAGATTAGGTAGGGGTTCAAACCCCTTCGAATGTGGTCTTTCAGTGTTTATTAATGGAGCATAAAATAAATGACACCTTGATAAAGGTTAGGCAAGTGCCAAGGGCTTGCCAGCCCCTCCCTTGCCCTAT
>JBBIOI010000187.1:0-4245 GCA_037443425.1 Deltaproteobacteria bacterium | reverse complement strand
ACACCATTATTACATTGTTCAATGTAGAATTGCTCGTTATCCTTAAAAACTTTTTGAATATCTGGAGGTATCTTCTTCCAGTTTTCGGGATTGATTAAAATTAGATGAGGAGTCATAGAGAATCCACCTGGAAGGGCAAATGAATGGAACCTTAATAACTCCATAACTCTAAATGCCATCAATGCTCCATAGGCATTTATAAAGCCCTCTGTAACGCCTTTTTCCGCTGAGGTATACCAATCTGAAACAACAAGATTTACCGGAGTACCTCCTGCCGCCTTTACCATCTTTGCTATTTCTTCATTAGCCGGGGTTATTTTCATTCCTTTTAAATCATCAGGAACACGAACCAATTTCTTAATCGTGCCTATATGGCCTGGTGTGATTGACGAGATTCCATAAGTCATCAATCCCCGGTATTCTGCCCTGAGCTGAGGATACTTTTCAAGAAGTTTAGGGTAGATAGCTGATTGTGCCCATACAGAAGGCCAGCCCATCATGGGTAACCAGAGCAAAGAGTTTAACTTCATTAAACCTAATTCAATAACAGGAACCCAGTAACATAAATCTGCCTGGCCTTCGAGTGCACCTCTAAATATCTCTCTTGGTTTGAAGAGCGAGTTCGACCAGTATGGAATAATCTTAAGTCTTCCACCTGCATCCCTTTCACATTTCTCTATCCATGCCTTCTGGCCACGACCAAGACCTGAAACATCAGGCACAGTACTTGTAAATTTAAGTTCTATTATACCAGATTTGGTCTGTGCATAAACACCCATGGCAAAAACAATACACACTAAGGCCGCTAATGATATCACTAAAATTTTTTTAAACATAGTCTAAATCCTCCTTTCATTTTTATTTATTTTTAATATAAATTTCCTCTTACGAGAGTATTAAGGTCATTGCGAGCACCCAAAGGATGTGGAGCAATTCGATGAAGTTGTTGCGAGAAGCCCGCATTTGACGTGGGGGACTTGGTAATTTTATAGATTCCTCGCTTCGCTCGGAATGACAATTCAGTAGAAACCACTTCATCTTTGCCTTGCAATGACCATCTCGAATCGCTCAATTTAGGTTTCATTTTTTACCTTACCTGGTGGAATTGTAATAGGCAAACAGGATTCATATTTTTTTATCTTTTCTGGAATCTCTTTTGCCCTCTTTTGAAACTCATTAAATACATCGAGTATTTCGTAAAAATGTATCCTTTTGCCCTCAATTGTTAAACGTGATTTTTTTTGCTCTTCCTCAGAGAAAAATGGCGTAATCTTTCCGTTTTTAATCTCTAATGTCCCTTTAATTCCACAGATAGGACACATGATTTCATTTTTTTCTATTACTACAAGAAGTTTTAAATGGCAAGATGGACATATCCCCTGATCATCAGCCATAAACTTCATCTCTTGGCGAGACTTTCCCATGGCGTTTGCTACATTTTGGCCAAGTCTTTTCGCCCTTTGCAATGCCTCTTCTTTTAGAAGAATAGCTCCTGGAGCCCCAACACCAACTATTTGGATTTGGTCAACAATTTCAATCTGCATAGAAAATGATAGTGTATGAAGCAGGGGGATTGCCAATGTAACCCAGTCAATATAAGGTGCACCTCCAATCGATATAAAACCTCCTGGTCTCGGCTTAAATATCCTTTCATCAACAAATGCCTGGCGATTAAATCTAATGTCTTTGTAGCCAGCCTTTTTATATTCGTCAATAAAGGCAATATCAGCCTTCGGTCCCAGTATTCTATCTCTAACATTTAATAATAGGGCAGGAGGGGTTAGTGTGTAAACAGGTGAGCTAATAATAAGACCATCGCACTCCATAATCTTGTCCCAGAGAAAAGGGCCGTCATCTTTATGGATGCACCCTTTTGGGCCCTTTGGATTCCATGGGCATTGAAGGCAATGATGGCATGGTTTAATATCAAGATCAACAAGACGCAGGATTTCAACCTCTGCGCCCGATTCTTTGGCAGCCATCAGGGCTTCTTTAAGTAGAATTTCAGAGTTTCCCATCTTCCTACCACAGGACAATCCAAGAAGTTTCATGATTAACCCCCCTTTTTATCTCCTAAATTTAAGAGTCTTTTTGCATTCTCTTCAAATATCATTTTCTTTTCAGATTCACTAATTGGCATTTGTTCTATAGATTTTATAGTTTTTTCTGTAAATGTCAAACCAAACTGGGAATCGTAGGGCATATCAGTACCGAATAAAATGTGATCAGCACCGAAGAAATCGTAGGTGCAGATTAAACCTGAGGTATTTCCATATATGGCAGTGTCTACGAAGAACATTTTAAAGTAATCCATAGGTGGTCGGGTGATATTTTCCAGTATCCTGTTTTTCAATCTTGTTGCCGAAAAGTCTATAAATGATTCTATTCTTCGATTAAGAAAGGGAATCATGCCGCCACCATGATGGGTTATTAATTTAAGGTCTGGATATTTATCAAATATACCACTTAAGACCATTCGTACCATAGCAGTCGATGTCTCATAAACCCAGCCTAACATTGCATGGATAGCATATTTTGAGACTTTTTCAGTCCTGTAATCAGGGTAATCAACCTCTCTTTGAGGGTGAATCCAGATGGGCAAATCATAATGACACATCTTTTCGTAAAGTGGGAAAAATTCAGGTGAATCTAAGGGTTTATCATTTATTGGGGTAAAGATTTGAACCCCCTTAAGATTTAAATCTTTTATTGCCCTGTCTGCCTCTTTGAGGCTTGCTTCTATATCATTCATTGGTAAAGAAGCAACTCCAGCTATAAACCGGTCAGGATATTTTGCGATGAGCTCAGCCATCTCATCGTTAGCAATCTTTGCTAATTCAGTCGATTGTTCTGGGTCTGCGAAATTTTCAAGTGGTGGTGCAGATAGAGTGATGACCTGTTTTAGGCCATCAAATTTATCCATTATTCTAAATCGCGCTTCAATATCGTAAAGAGTAGGGATAATGTCATGCATCTTAACAAAGGATTCTGAGCGGTTTATCTTTCTGAAGGCTTCTTTATATCTTACTGGCAGGATATGCGTAAAGATATCAATTTTCATTTAATTAGTCTCCCCCTTTAGAAAATAGAAAAGATTCATTCTATCTTAAATCTTGGTCTTTTATTATGGACCATAAAATAGAGTCGGTCCCATCTAACTTCTTCCCAGGGGATTAACATCCTCAATCGGCCTGATGATACACATTCTCTTGCGGCTTCTTCCAATGGATTAAAGTCGAAGATTTTTAAAAACTCAGCATTCTCTTTTAAAAACTCTTCCCAATTGCAGGATATTGCACCAGTAGGGCATATCATCTCACAAAATGTGCAACCAAGCCACATATCACATTCGCTTCCTTTTGAACCAAATCTCCTTGGTGATATTGAAAAGTCATTATATCCCATTAGGCAATGATCTATACAGAGTTTACATTTTGGATATTTACAAAGATCGGGGTTGTATTTAATTCTTCCATGAGGGTTACGACCTGACCTATAAAATTCGGTTAATACCCATAATTGGGGTGTAAAGATATATGGTGGAACTTGAGGAATTAAATTTTTTTCACCAGATGCTATCCTTTTACTAATCTCAGTCATCTTTTTTCCAAAGTCTTCTGCCTCTTTTAAATCTTTTTCATCAGGGTGTCCATGTGTATAATAAGGGTATGGTGCAACTTGGAAAAAGGCATCTCCAAACCAGTCTTTCATACCTATTACATTAAACCCTTTTATTCTTAATCTTCTGACTACTACGGGGAAAAAGTGTTCGGGCATTACCCCATGGGTACAAAAGAGAAAGAGGTGTTTTCCATTCTGTTCAGGAAGGGATTCAATAAATCTTCTTACATTTGGGGCTTCACCTCCACACCATACAGGTGTGCCAAGTCCTATAAGATCGTATCTTTCGAGTTCCTGAGGTTTTATCTCTTTTATGGTAATTAAATCACAGTTTCCGATTGCATCAATTATACCTTTTGAGATTGCCTTTGCAATCTTTTTTGTGTTTCCTGTTTGTGAATAATAGATGATTAGTGACTTCATAAGGAATTTTTTATTTTTAAGAAATAAAATGTGAAAAGAATATAATATATCGGTTTTAAACTTTCAAGGATTGGAAGGGGGTTGTCATTTCGAGGCGGAGCCGAGAATCACCACCCGCTGTCATTTCGAGGCGCAGCCGAGAAATCTTTCTTAAAGATTCCTCGCTTCGCTCGGAATGACATGGGAAAAGAAGCTCGGAAT
>JBBIOI010000186.1:0-4294 GCA_037443425.1 Deltaproteobacteria bacterium | reverse complement strand
TACTCAGGCATAATGAAGACTTTAGTACCGAGGCAAATAAGGCTTTCTTAAGGGAATATGGCTTTTCGCCTCATCCTGACACTTTTTATATCGAGCCCTATAAATCGGATTCTGGGAAGTATTATGTTAAGGCTTATACAGAGCGTTTCTGGATATGGGCTAACTGGAAAAATCGCTGGTTAATGAATGTTGCAAAGAGATTGATTTCAACTACTAAAGAGTTAAATCCGAATTTACAATTTGGTATCAATCTTTATTATGAGGTTGTATTAAATCATTCAAATGCAATTGCATGGTTTTCACAAGACCTTATGCGTGCCATAGAAAATGGTTTTGATTATTACGCAATTATGGCTTATCATCGACAGACGATGAGAGAATTGAATATGGAAAAGGAAAGGTCTATTAAACTTATGTCAGATGTCTCCCAAAAGGCAATAGATATGATTGGAGACCCTCATAAGGTCTTGATGAAGATTCAGATCCTTGATTGGAAGGTTTATGATTTAATTCCAGAAAAGGAAGTGAATGATATTTTGACAGAGATACTTAAGCATGGGAATGTCAGTCTGGCGTTTGTTCCTTATATCCACCAGTTTCCATTTCATCTTTTAAAGGATAAATGGAGTACATTTTGATCGATGCTAATGGGCCTCTGCCCAGTTTTTCCCCCAGTGTATTGAAACCTTAAGTGGTACTGAAAGTTCAATAACTGATTCCATTTCTTCTTTTATCAAAGAGATCGCCTGATGGAGTTCTTCTTCAGGGACTTCGAATACTAATTCATCATGAACCTGCATTATCATTTTCGAAAACATACCAAGTTCCTCGATACGTCTCTGTATTCGGATCATTGCTATCTTGATAATATCTGCAGCCGTTCCCTGCAAGGGTGTATTGATGGCCATCCTTTCAGATGCCTGTCTTACAACTGCCGTTGGGGATTGGATTTCTGGTAGATATCTACGGCGATGAAAAAGGGTTGTTACAAATCCATTCTTTTTTGCCTCCTCAAGGCTCTTTTGAATATAATGGTATACTCCCTTGTATTTCATAAAATATTTTTGGATATAATCCTCAGCTATCTTCTGATCAATACCAAGTTGTTGGCTTAAACCATAAGGGCTCATACCATAAATGATACCGAAGTTAATTGCCTTTGCTTCCCTCCTCATATGAGGTGTAACTTGTTCAATTGGAATACCGAATATTTCAGATGCTGTTCGAGCATGAATATCTTCATCTCTCTTGAATGCATCCAAAAGTGTATCATCCTGAGATAGATGTGCAAGAATCCTTAACTCAATTTGTGAATAATCTGCGGAAACCAACATCGCACCGTCTTCGGGTATAAATGCCTGACGAATTCTATTTCCTTCCTCGGCACGTATAGGAATATTCTGAAGGTTCGGATCGCTGGATGAAAGCCTTCCGGTTGCAGTAACAGTCTGATTATAGGATGTATGGATACGGCCTGTTTTTGGATGAATAAGTTTGGGTAATGCATCGATATATGTGGATTTTAGTTTACTTAAGTTGCGGTAAGATAGAATTTCAAGGGGAAGATCATGATGATGAGCAAGCCTTGTTAAGACTTCAACATCAGTTGAGTAACCTGTTTTTGTTTTCTTGATCACAGGGAGTTTAAGTTTTTCAAAAAGTATTTTTCCAAGTTGTTGGGATGAATTGATATTAAAGGTCTCTCCTGCAAGTGAGTAAATTCTTTCAATCTTTTGCTGGATCTGGTTTTCTAATTCCTTGGAATACTCGTTTAAAAGATCTATATCAACCTTTACGCCATTCATCTCCATTTTTGCAAGAACAGTGATTAAAGGAATTTCAACCTGTTCAAATAGATCCTTGAATCCCCCCTCTTCAATTTTTGGCAATAGGATTTGTGAGAGTTGAAAGGCAAGATCTGCATCCTGACAGCTGTATTGCATTGCCTTTTTGATGTCAACCTCATCAAACGGGATGGCCTTTTCACCGCTACCAACAACATCCTTGTATTCAATTATATTGCGGTCTAAATATTCACGAGCGATTTCGGCTAAATTGTGATTATGTTTTGTAGGATTGAGTATATAAGATGCAATCATTGTGTCACAATAAATGCCCTGAAGATTTATTTGGTAACGCTTGAGGACAATCCATTCATACTTAATATTCTGACCAATTTTTTTAATACGCTCATCCTCTAAAAGTGGTCTTAATCGTCCGAGTACAAAATCGAAAGGTAATTGCTTATATCCATCATCGGTCTTATGATTTACAGGGATATAGAATGCCTGATTAGGACTGTAGGATATGCTTATCCCTACAATTTCAGCCCACATTGGATGAGGTGAGGTTGTTTCAAGATCGATAGAAAAACATCCTATTTCTATTAAGGCTTTTATGAGATTCTCAAGTGAAGTTTCACTCGTTATAAGATGATAATCCATTTGGGGTTTAAAGGCCTCTTCTTCCGGAAGCTCTTTTAAAAGTTTATTAAACTCGAGTTCTTTAAATATTTCCCTTAAGGCCTTAAGATTTGGTAAAGAGGGTGTAAATTCTTCAAGTCGAAATGAAATTGGCAGATCAGTTTTTATTTTAGCCAGATTTCTACTTAATCGGGCAACATCACCATATGTTTTTAATTTTTCCTTAAGCCCCTTTTTCTTAATCAGATCTAAATTTTGAAGGAGATTTTCGATAGACCCAAAGCTCTTGATCAATTCCGAAGCGGTCTTTTCCCCGATACCTGGTACACCTGGTATATTATCAATCGGATCACCTGAAAGCCCCATGACCTCTATCACCTGTTCAGGCATAACTCCAAAACGGTTTTTCACCTCCTCTACACCAAATCTTTTCTCTTTCATGGTATCATAGACTTCAATTCTATCATCGACAATCTGGAGGATATCTTTATCTCCAGTAATTATGATAACATCAACCTCGTTCTCAAATCTTTTAGCAACTGTTCCAATGATATCATCTGCCTCAAAGCCTTCGAATTCTAATGTCACAATACCATAAGCCTCGATAATCTTTTTTATGTATGGAATTTGAGGGGATAGTGCATCAGGCATTGTTGGTCGATTTGCTTTATACTCTTTATAGATTTCGCTACGAAATGTAGGTCCTTTTGAATCAAAAACGATTGCTAAATAATCAGGCTTATGTTCTTTTAGAATTTTAAGAAGCATCTGTGTAAAGCCGTAGATGGCATTGGTTGGTAATCCTTTTGAATTGGAAAGATAACCAATTGCATAAAATGCCCTGAATATATAAGATGAACCATCGATTAAAAAAAGACGTGGACGATTTGACATAGAATTGTCTCAAGAAGGACGATTGGTCTTGGTATAGACCCTATTTCCCCCAGAGTGTTTGGCCACATACATAGCATCATCAGCCATTTTAACAAAGGCTTCTAATTCGAGGGGTTCCTCATATTCAGCAAGTCCTATGCTTACAGTGATGTTTCGAAAACCTGCATTTTCAATTGAAAAACGAATTCTCTCTGCTATATTAAGTGCATGCTCTATAGAGGCCCCTATTAGAATCACAGCGAATTCATCCCCTCCGTAACGATATCCTGTATCTACATTGTTACGAATAGAGTTTTTAATAATCTCTCCAATCTTTCTAAGGACCTTATCTCCTTCGAGATGACCATAAAAGTCATTATATCTTTTAAAATTATCAAGATCAAACATCAGAAGTGAAAGGGATGTTTTCTGTCTTTTTAAACGACTGATTTCAACCTCAAGTGTTTTAAAGAAATGCCGATGATTATAAAGCCCTGTAAGGTCATCTGTAATTGATAATCTCCTTACCTCCTCTTCGAGCTTTTCTTTCTCTTTTAGAGTCTTATATCTTTCGAAACATTGATTAACAATGTGGATGAGATGTTCATTTTCAAAAGGCTTTTTCAAAAAGTCCTGTGCCCCTTCTTTTAAGGCCTGAATCGCATTGTCAACCGTTGCATAAGCAGTAAGCATAATCACAAACTGATTAGGATTGATTCTCTTTATCCTCTTTAAGGCCTCGTTGCCATCTATCCCGGGAAGACTGATATCCATAAGAACTAACTCTGGCCTTTCTTCTTCAGCCTTTTTTACACCTTCCTCCCCTGTATGGGCTGTAATTACTTCATAACCTTCAAGCTGAAGAAGTTTTTGAATTATCTCAAGAGTATCCTGAACATCATCAACGATAAGTATCTTTCCTTTTGGTAGATTATTCACTGATTGCCCTTCCATCATGGTCCTCCTTTGATAGAGGGATGGTAAAGTAAAATGAGGAG
>JBBIOI010000185.1:0-4305 GCA_037443425.1 Deltaproteobacteria bacterium | reverse complement strand
AAACTCTTTAAGAAAAAAAATTTGAGGGATTTTATCCTTGAAGTAAAATCCTACCATGGAGGAATAAAAGGTATCCGCCGTGCCTTAAAAAAATCATGGGATGGTTGGTTATATAGAAATGGAGATTTAAATAGAGAAAATATTGTTAAACGTATTTTTCAGGAGGTCTATTTGGGTAATAAATTTCGTGAATTCTATAAGCTTGACCCAATCTTTTACCATGGGAAAGGAACATATCTCAAGGAAAAACTCTTAATCCCAAAGAGTATTCTTTTTACTCTTCGAAGGAACATTATATTGGGAATCGCAAGTGGTAGGCCACGTTTTGAAGCTGAATTGGCCTTAAAAAGATTCCAACTTTTTTCGTATTTCGATAAGATTGTTACATTGGATGATTGTATTGAGGAAGAGACAAAATTTTTCAAAAATACTGGTAGAAGGATTTCCCTTACAAAACCCCATCCTTACCCAATTCTTAAGGTTATTGAAGGGATAGGCATTAAAAATCCAAAATGTGGATATATAGGGGATGTTGTAGATGATATCATAGCAGCCAGACGTGCCAAAAGATATGTGGATATAATTGCCATAGGTTTTTTGAGTCAAAATAAGGTTAAAAAATTTATTAAAGATTCTATGGTGCAAGCAGGTGCTGATATTATTTATGAAAAGCCAGAAGACCTACTTAAATTAATGACTTCTTGACATAATCTTTTATATCTTCTATCATTCGGTCTAAAATGATAAAAGGAGGCGATGAGTTTGGAAATTGAGACTATCAAGACAGATATATTATGTATTGGTGGAGGTATAGCCGGACTTATGGCTGCAATAAGGGCAGGACAGCTTGGGGCTGATGTAATAATTGCAGAGAAAGGCGTAACAAAATACAGTGGCTCTGCCCGCATTGGAAATGACCATTTCTGGTGTTACATCCCTGAATACCATGGTAACGATATAAATGGATTTATAAGAGAATGTATGCTTACCCAGCTTGGAAATATGTTATCAAATCTAAGTTATCCTATTATTCGCACATGGCTTGAGAATTCGTATGAGATTGTAAAGCTTTGGGATAGCTGGGGCATACCCATGAAGAAGGACGGAAGGTATGATTTCTCAGGCCATTCCTTTCCTGGCAGGGTGATGACCCATTTGAAATATAAGGGTAGAATGCAGAAACCTATACTTACTGAGCAGGCATTAAAGAGTGGTGCAAAGATAATGGATAGGGTGATGGTTTTTGAGCTTTTAGGAGATAAAAATGGAATTACAGGTGCATTAGGTATTGATACGCGTGAAGGTCGATTAATTAAATTTCAGGCAAAGGCTGCAATACTTGGGACAGGCTCTGTGATAAGGCTTTATCCTGGAGTTACTCCGGCTTTAATGGGAAATAATACAAGACCTTTTAGCTCAACAGGTGATGGTCGTGCAATGGCTTATCGAATAGGCGCAGAGCTTTTTAATGTAGAACTTTTCAGCCGACATGCAGGTGTTAAGTACTTTTGTAGATCGGGTCAGGCCACATGGTCAGGTGTTTGTAGAGACCCAGAAGGTAGACCGATAGGAAAATATATTAATAAACCCGATATAAGATATAGCGATATGATAATTGAGGTTGATAAACAGATCTTTGAACGTTACGGGCAGGCTGGCAAGGGCCCTGTATATATGGATTGCAGGGGGCTTTCAGAATCTGATTATGCCTATCTCAAGGAGGCATTGCTTAATGAGGGGAATATAGGATTGATTGAGCACTTAAGAGAGGAAGGAGTAGATCTCAGTAAAAATCAGATAGAGTTTTCTACTTATGAATTCAGGTATTTGGGCCGAATTGTAATGAATGAGAAGACAGAGACCTCCATCCCTGGCCTTTTTACTGCTGGAGATGAATCAACATTCAGTATATCTGGGGCTGCGGTCTTTGGATGGTTAAGCGGTTTAGAGGCTGTAAGATATATAAAAGATATAGATTTTAGGGTAGGCGAGAACGAATCAATTACTATAGAGAATACAAAGGCTATGATCTCATCTCTCAAGAGTAATTCATATGGTTACGATTGGAAGGATGCAAATCTTGCACTACAGCAGACCCTTTCTGATTATGCTGGTTCAATTAAGTCCGAGGCTACACTCAATGCAGGGCTTTCACATCTTCGACGTCTTAGGAGAAAAGTAGACACATTACTTAGGGCCCATAATACATGGGAGCTTATACGTTGTCTTGAGGTAAGAAACCTATATGATCTTGGTGAGATGGTATTTGTTGCTGCCCTTGAGAGGAAAGAATCAAGGGGTATGTTTAGACGAAGTGATTACCAGTATACTGATCCACTTTTAAATGGAAAGGTGGTTGTAGTAAAAAAGTTGGGAGAAAAAATTTTAACCGAATGGAGGGAGATGGGAGGTTAGATATGCCACCTGAGATAGATTACACTAAATGCACAGGTTGTGGTAAATGCAGGGAAACATGCTCAGAAGATGTTTTTTTTGGTCCCAATATAGTTGACTCTGATGGATATTCTAAACCAAAGGTAACTTATCCTGAGGCATGTTTTCATTGTTACCTATGCGTAGAGGAATGTCCCACTGGTTCGATTAAGATTAGAATACCCCTTGTGATGCATGTACCTTATAAGTAAGAGATGCTTTTTTAAAATCGAATGGTGAATTAGTTTAGATAAATTTTAATAGGTTAAAAATTTATATAATTATTTGAAATTATTTCCAATTTTTGTGCTTAAGGAATAAGCAATCCGCTCTAAATATGGTAATTTTATGTAGCTGAAAAATGAATTATACATCTTTTCCACAACTTTTTAACAGTTCTTGTGAGGATCTATATTAACCTGTTGAGATTACTTGAAATGTTGTTTATATTTAAATTGAGCGATTCAAGTTAGTCATTGTGAGCCAAGGCTGAAGTTGTCTCTACTAAATTGTCATTCCGAGCGAAAGCGAGGAATCTATAAAAGATCGCCATGCCCTTCGGGCTCGCAAGGACTTCGTTGGATTGGCAAGCACCTTTTTGAATACTTGCAATGACTGACTAATAGAGGCTTTTAGTAAAAAATCTCTAAATTTAAGTTTATGAAAGACGAAAAGTATAGATCCAATAGGAACAAAAATCTTATTATACAATGGATACAATAGAATATTTTTCTAACTTTTTACAAAATTTAAAGACTCCGAACCTTTTAGTTATAGCAATTGTCTTAGTTCTTTTGTGGATCCTAATCTCTGGAATAAGGAAAGGATTAAAAAAAGATAAAAATAATAAATTTCATGAAGATGAATAATTAAAGGCTTTTTATAATAAAAATCTCTCAATTTAGATCTTAAAACTTCTCCAGGTATTCTATAGCTTCATTTAGACTGATAACATTGGCATATTTTTGATGCATATCAAAAAGATTAATTTTATGAGTAACCTCTCCCCGATCAAATGTACAATCTTCAATTACAGCAACCCGAAAACCATAGGAAAAAGCATCAACTACCGTCGCACGAACACAACCGCTTGTTGTTGTTCCGCAAACCAAAAGTGTGTCAATCCTATGAAAGTTAAGATGACTGATTAAAGGTGTACCAAAAAAGGCACTTGCCCTCTGTTTATAAATAACAACATCATCCTCTTTTGGTGCTATTTCTTCAACTATCTTCATATGCTCAGCTTTTATTTTTAATGTATCCATACCTCTGCCAGATTTTGTTGCCCCAATATTTGATGCTTCAGGCCTGAATTCTGAAGCAGAATAGTAAATAGGAATCCTCTTAATCCTACCTTTCTCGAGCAAGACCTTAATCCCATTTAAACATTGCCACCCAACTTCGCCACAACTCAACGGAAACCTTTTTATTGACTCAAGGATTGGTTCTGGCTTATCACCAATAAATTCATAAGTTACATCAATCACAAGAATTGCTGGCTTTTCCCCGAGTTCAATCCTCCTCCCAAATCCTGAAATCTCATATACTAACTTATCCCGGTCTGTTAATAAATCATCCCAAATCCTCTTTTCCATTACTCTCTCCTAATATTTAATTTTTTAACAACTTAAAGGGTTTTAAACCCTTTTAGCATTTTCCACGATTGTAAATTGCAAGTAAAAAGTCCCAAAAATTGCAAAGAAAAGTGCCTACCCCTTTTTAGAGTTTTCCACAATCCTCTTTTCGAGTTTTCCACAATCTTGCTGCCTTCTCTAAAACACTCCATATTTGACTTATAAGAGGTCTCTGATATCTGACTAAGGTGTTTATACCCCTCAAAAATTAACACCTTCTCAATCATCATAACCCTGT
>JBBIOI010000184.1:0-4306 GCA_037443425.1 Deltaproteobacteria bacterium | reverse complement strand
AATAAAGAAATTGGTAGAAGTAGAAAAAGATAGGAGTGTCACACTTAGATCGCTTCCTTTCAAACCCGGGAGCAGGGTGGAGGTTATTGTCCTACCATCTGTTAAAGAAGAAGATATATTTACCTTTACGAATAGTGTGGTGAAGAAGAAAAAGATCTCCCCGATGAGCCTGAAGGAAATCGAAAAGATCGTGCACGAAGTCAGAGGGGTCAAGTGAACCCGAAGCTCGTATTTGATATGAATATCCTCATCTCAGGATATTTATGGGGCGGAAGACCTCGGCAAGCTATAAGGGTTGTTAAATCAGGAGCATTCACACTTTTGTATTGTAGAGAATCAATCGATGAACTTATTAGAGTCTTGTCAATGAAATTCGGACTCGATTCCGAGGAAATATTTAGGATTGTTTTGGACCTTCAGACCATCGGGAAGAATACGACGATTATCTCTAAGGAGCAGCCAATAACTGATGATGTTACCGATAATCTATTTATTAATCTCGCAATAGACGGAAATGCAAAGATGATTGTAAGTGGAAACTCCCATCTCCTAAGACTCAAAGAATACAAAAATATTGAAATCATGACTGTTTACGAATTTTTAAGGCGGAATTTATGACGGCCTAAAAATCTGAACAACTGACAAAAATTTCTTGACGGAGAGTTATTTTTTGATATGGGAAAAACCAGGGATTTATAAGCAAAAACTGATAACTCACTATAGAATTTTCCTCTTTTTAGGGTGAGAGGTGATGAGAAGAAAGAAAAAGCCTGACTCATTCAATTCTGGATGAACAGGCTTTTTTTGTTTTCAAGGGGTAAATGGAAAAAAATAAATATTTTATTACGATTACATGGGACTAAAAATTTGAATGTTTAAATCAAGGAAAAGGAAATGTTAAGAGGATATAAGCTTGAGGCAAAAAGTTAGAAGAGAGACCGAGAGATGGAGGGGAAAATGAGAAACAGCAAAAGTAAAGACCTGATCCTCTTAGATGGCATTAATCTTAATACTTAAGCGAAAAGAGTATATGGCAGAAATAAAGGACATAAAGCGGTTTAAAGGAGAAAATAGGGTCGTCTCCTTTTCTTTTGCTCTCTAGTACGATGGGCAATGCGGAAATACAAGAAATTACGTTGCCACACTAAGAAAGTGGTCCATTGGCTGGGGCGAATAGCCGTGAGAGAATCTAATCTATTTGTTCACTGGCAAATGGGAATGCGACCAATAGCTGGACAAAAAGAGCCGGATGAGCTGAGAGGTTCACGTCCAGGTCCGTGAGGCCCTGGAGGTGAAATTCATCCGGGATACTCGACCTTTGAATTGGCTAATTATTATAAACGTTTCTTGGTATGAGACCTACACTGCTATTTCCACTGCAGGGTGGAGGTGAAAATCAAAAAAAGATGATAGATTCCATTCCATAATAAAGTCAATATAAAGGAGGTTATAAAAGATGTCTACTCGTCAGGTAAATAGGTTTATTAAATTTTTTTATGCGTTAAATAAAGTAAGAGAACCAATTATTTGGTATCTCCTCCTATGGTCATCCATGCTTGGACTAACGGTAATATCGCCATATACTTTTGCAATAGGACAAGAAACCGAAGGCTCTGTTGTGATCAGCGTTCGAGATATCGAAACTGGCTATGCTTTGCCTGCCTTCATTTCAATATCGAAAGTAGAAGAAGATGGTTCGACGAGTCATGTTATAGATTCTTTCCAAGCACCTTTAGACGAAATTCTCAAAAGTTATCCTCCAGGAAAATATAATATTGAGTTGAAAATGGAAGGTTATAAAACAATGAAAAGTTGGTTTACTATTGAAGTCGGTAAAAATTTCATTAATCGTTATATGCTTTCTCCAGTTGAATCACTATCTGAATCACAGGATATAAGGAAATTAAAAGCAATTTCTTCTACTATGGCAGTAATAAATGGATATATTACTGATGATCAAACAGGGCAACCAATTGGAGGAGTTCACATTTTCTTTGAAAAGACAGGTATTGATACTTACACTGACCAGGGAGGATATTTTGAAGCCGCTATCCCTGTAGAAGAAACTCTACGCTTTAATGAAGATGAAATTAAAGCACTTCAAGAAACAATAGTCTTTTCTTTGACAGGATATAAGACCCTTAAAGAGATTAATGTCTTAATTATAGCTGGGCATCTTTTAAATAAAAATATAACGATGTTTAAGGGAGATGGAGAAATTATTCATGACCGAACACACCCCATGCTATTATAGCCTGATAGAAAGAAAAGTGGAAAATTAAACATAATAGAAGAATATATTTCACCGTCTGTTTTATCAGAAATGGAAGATCAGGAAGAAGAGTTCTTTACTCAGGCGCCTGCAGACCAAATAATAGTTAAGCAACCTCCTTCATCAATTAGAGATCTTGACTTCGTTGAAGATTTAATATATAAAAATTTAGCTTTTTGAAATTATTATTAAAAATAGGAGGAATGAGGAAAATGAATTCGATTGGGATAACAAGGGGGACAGCAATAGCAATTAATGATCTGCTTGATAATTGTGCTAATATTAAAGCTGGTGATGAAGTTGTCCTTGTGGCGCATGTTGATGGGTTATATGGAGGGGATAATTTAGTTGATCCACAGGCGATAGCTTGGATTCAAGCTTCGATTCAGAGTCGTGGAGCAAATCCAACAATTTTATGGATTGATGAGCCTGTCAGGGTTCATGCTTGGAGGGTTCCACCCGTATTTATGGCTGCATTGAAGGCATGTAATGTGTTTATTAATCATTCGTTTGATCTGACAATCGAGGAATTAAAAATAATACAGGAGACTGCTACAGAGTATAATGTTACTTTGGTTAGAAATTTTGCTACAACGCCAGGGCTTCTTAACAGTCCATGGGTTCAGACGCCATATGAACTTGTTTCTGAGATTCGTTATCAAGCTTGTGTTCCATTTGGGGAAGGAGGGATGGAGTATCAGATCATTGATGAGAATGGAACTGATATAAAAGGTATTATTGCACCGCCGAGTCATCCAAGGTTTCCAACGTATACAAGGCGTAGGAAAGAGGGGCCGGGTTATCGTCCGTTTCCGGAGTGGGTATTTCCACCTATAAATGTTAAGGAGACAAATGGGATTGTGGTTTTTGATCGGATGTTGAGTTGGTGGTCTCGTTATATTGGAATTTCTCCGGTATTTAAAGATCCGATTAAGTTAACTATTGAGAACAATCGTATTGTAAAAATAGAGGGGAAGGAGGAAGCAAATGCATTACGTAATTTCTTGAAGTCTATGGAGTTAAGATTGGGGGAATCGGTTTATAATTTTCCTGAGATACATTCTGGTGTTCATCCAAATGCAGTGGTTGCGCCTCAACAATGTAATCATCCTTTGATTCAGCGTATAGTGGATCATTCGGATGCATGTAATATACATTTTCATATTGGTGCCCCATGGCCATCTCCTGAATATCCATATTGGTTGCATATAACAGGGGATCTAAGAAAAGCTACGTGGCGAGTAGGAGATCAATTAATTCACGACCGAGGTCATTTGGTTGCATTAGATCATCCAAAGGTGAAAGAGATTGCAGATAAATATCCTGATCGACCAGGTTTAAAACCATGGCCAAGAAGTTTTTGAGAGAAATGAAATTTTTAGTAATTAACAAATATATTATACGAGGAGGCTAAATTAATGATAAGCCTTGAAGGAATGTATGATTTACATATCCATCCTGCTCCTTCCATTCAACGTAGAAGATTTTCAGCTTTGGAAGCAGTAAAACTTGCAAATGAAGAGAGAATGGCTGGACTTTTATTTCTTGATCACACTTATAATACAACAACAATGGCTGATATAATTAATGAGATGGGTTTTCAAACTAAAGCTTTTGGTTCAATTATGCTTAATGAGGCTGTTGGAGGATTAAATCCTTCTGTAGTTGAAATTGCATTAGCATTAGGTACAAAACAGATACAAATGCCCACATACAGCTCAAGAGCCCACCAAATTGCTTATGGTGATGATCAAAAAATTTTTCCTTATAAAAAAAGAATTAAACCTATCTATATCCTGGATGATGATGGACGTTTAATACCTGAAGTAGAAGAAATAATAGAACTTATGAAAGGTAGCAATTCTTTTTTAGCTTCAGGACATTTATCTACCGAAGAAGTAGATGCACTTGTTAAACGAATAAAAAAAGAGGATATAAAATTTATGGTTTGCAGTGTCTCTACTGATATGCCAGGATATCCACTTGATGCACAGAGAAGATGGATTCATGATAATGTATTTATGGAACATGATT
>JBBIOI010000183.1:0-4467 GCA_037443425.1 Deltaproteobacteria bacterium | reverse complement strand
AACTCAGGTGCTGTAAGGGATTGTGTGATTAACCGGGAGTGTCTTCTTATCCCTTTTTTAAAAATGGATACATACCTTCTTGAACGAAAATTTCCAACTACTCCTATATAATTCGCCCTCTTAGGATAGAATAAAGACATGATTGGTATTGGATAATCCTGAATCTCATCTTCACTGAAATATCCCACCATCTCGAGTGAAACCATCACTGATAATGGAATATTTTTCTCCTTTATGTATTTTGCATAAACCATACTTCCCATATTGTAGGAACCAAAACATGGAGGTTCCTCATTAACAAATAACACAAAGTGGACGCTCTTTTTGGGATTAAATTTTTTAAATAATCTTCCGAGCTCTAAAACCACTGATACTGCTGATGCATTATCGTCTGCTCCAGGTGTTCCTGGAACAGTATCATAATGCGCACCAACTATTAAAACTTCTTTACTTCCACATTCATGCTGAACTATTATATTTGAAACCTCTCTCCCGTAACATTTAAATGTTTGATTCCATATTTCATAGCCACTCGATTCCAGGATTGAATTGATATACTCCCGTGCCATCTCAAGGGAATATTCCTTCCATAGATGTCTTTCACCAATCTTAACTGATAGATACTCAACATGTTGGTATAAATTTCTTCTTATGGTTTCTTCCTCTAAGACATCCATCTCAAATTGCAGGTTAACTCTAAGCGGGGGTTAAATAAAGATTTTTATCCATATATCTTTTTTAGAAGCCAGGCCATGTTCTGACCAAGTGTCCTCATTGTCTGGATCCCTTCTTGATCGTCTCTAACCTCTCCAGGATTTCTACCAATTGCCATATTCCAGTAACTTGAACCTGGTATGATCATTTGATTTATAAGAAAAAAGTAGTTTATTGAACTAAGAACATGATTAGAACCTGCACGTCTAACAGAGACAACTGCTGCCCCAACCTTTTTCTTAAAGAGGTCTCCATTTGACCGAGAAACAATGGTGGCCCTCTCAATGAGTGCCTTCATATTTGCTGACATATCCGAAATATATGTAGGCGATCCAAGAAGTATACCATGTGCTCCAATCATTTTAGATATGTAATCGTTGAAATTATCATTCGTGACAGCACATCTTTGATCCTGATTCTCCCTGCACTTATAACAGGCCCTACAGCCAGAAAGCACCTGGCCTGAAAGTTGAACGAGTTCAGTATCAATCTCCTCTTTTTTTAATTCTTCAAGGACAATGTTTAAAAGGATTGTTGTATTGCCTTCTTTACGTGGACTTCCATTGAATGCCACAACCTTTATCATTTTTCCCTCCTCGATTTTTATCTTGTCTTCTAACT
The DNA here is from genome assembly GCA_037443425.1 of Deltaproteobacteria bacterium. GTDB lineage: Bacteria > Desulfobacterota > BSN033 > BSN033 > UBA1163 > JBBIOI01. The sequence continues at coordinate 3,132 of JBBIOI010000183.1, read as the reverse complement.
AACATTTATTCGATTGATCTTCAACAATCTTAGAAAGCGATAATGCAAGTCTCTTTATCATTTCTCTATTTTCGATTTTATCCCTCCAGACCGGAGGTATTGCATCAGCTCCAAGATAAGCACCTGATATTGCACAAGCCATTGCTCCAAGTGTATCTCTATCGCCCCCATGAAGGGTAGAACAAAAGAGACACTCCCTAAAAGATTTAGGATTTTTTAAAAATGAGTATATGGCAAAAGGCATTGATTCATCGACTGATACGGACCTACCTAAGAAGTCATGGGCAATCTCAGGAGAAACATCTTCAAGTATCAATCTCTTAACAAGTTCCATCTTTTCTTTAATCTCGGGGGTTCTTGAAAAGTTAATTAGATTTTGGATAAATTCTTCTTTCGAAAATTCCTTTCCAGGATCAAGCTTTACTGCCTGCGAAACAGCATAAGCCTGAACTGCTGCACCATCCATACCAACTGGATGTGCGTGTGTAACCTCAGCCGATAAAGATGCCTTTTCATAAAGTGAATCTGATTTGTAATAGAATAGACCGATGGGAGCTATCCTCATAGCAGCACCATTTCCAAAAGAGCCCTTACCACCAAAAAGACTTCTCGAGGCTTCAACATATGATACACCTCTTTCACGAACCATATAAAATATTGTTGGTGGTCCTGAAGCATAACCTCTCCATGGCTCCTGGAAAAAGTATTTGCTAAATGTGTTACCAAGATGCTCCTGATCAACACATCTTCTTTCAATAAGTGATTCGGCAAGGCCTATTGACATAGCAGTATCATCGGTGTAGATCAGTTTTTCACTTGTCTTTATAATATCTTCCAGGGATGCCTTTTCATTATAAAAAAATGCCAGTTCTCCTATTGCATCGCCAATAGCGCTTCCTATCATTGAACCAATAAATTTCGATTCAAGATTGATCATAACTTTTGATCAATTGTATTTGCGATATGACGAACCATTTGGCGATAAACATCAAGAGAGATCTCACGGGGTAAGAAATAATCCTCATGGTCTTGGTAAAAAGATGAGACAAGCTTTTCAGCCGTAAGCTCCACGTTTCGAGTCAATCTATAGAGTTCCTCCATAAGGGATCGATTATGACGCGCAACTTCAATGGTTTTTTTAATAAATTGATGTGCCTCCTCTCCTATAACATATCCATAATGATCAGCACAGTAAAACTCAACATCAAGATCCTTCATCTTTTCAAGGCTCTGTTGATATCGAGTGAAGTTTGAATTTCCAGATGTAATGATGATTTGATTAAAAGGGATTCCTCCCCCATCTGTTGGGAAAAGTGCTTTCAGAGAAGGAACATATGCACCAATGGAGCATGAGGAATGACCAGGTATCTCAAGTATATTTATCTTAACAGAGCCAAGATCGATCTCGTCCCCCTCTTTAATAGTACGTCCTGTGATATCATCCCTCCATTCGAGATCGAATTTTGAATATAACCCATCTCTCCCCATTTTCTTTGCAATATTGTGGCTAAATTCATTTATTGTATTAATTGCCTTCTCCATTCTCAGAATCTCCCAGGCCCTCTCAGATGCAAAGATTTCTAAATCTGGATTACGGCGCTTAAAGAAAGGCACAATTCCAACATGATCAAAGTGTGAGTGTAGAATCAATATCTTTGTTATGGCTTCCTCTTTTATATTAAATTCTTCAAACTGTCTGAGTAGGTCAGGCAATATGTAGCTAATCCCGCCACTTATGAGCATTGATTCTTTTTTACCCTGAATTAGATAAACATTGGATTCCAAACAACCTAAACACCATAATCCTTCTGTAATCTTTCCCTGCTCTCTTATCCTCATATATGAAAACTCCTTAAACTCTCTTTGTAAATCAACTGATTCAATGTTCTATACTATTTGGTGGAGCAGAGGGGATTTGAACCCCTGACCTCCAGAGTGCGATTCTGGCGCTCTCCCAGCTGAGCTACTGCCCCACAAATTAATATCCCCAAGGGTTTACCTTTTTAATTCAGGCTAAAGCCGAATATTTTTTAAATAATTTTTTAATTTTTTCCCGAGTTCAGGATGCTTTAATCCATAAGATATATTAGCTTGGAGAAAACCAAATTTGTCTCCTGCATCGTATCTATCGCCTATGAATTCGTATCCAAATGCAGGCATCTCCTTTCTAAGTTCTCTGATCCCGTCGGTAAGCTGGATCTCTCCCCTTGAATCAGGTGGAGTCCTCTCAAGAATTCCAAAAATTTCTGGTGGTAGAATATATCTCCCAATAATAGCAAGATTAGAAGGTGCTTCTCCTTTTTTAGGCTTCTCAATCATATCCTCAATATTGTAAACTCTCTCCTCTATCTTTTTACCCTTTATAATTCCATACTGGTGGGTCTCATTCCTTGGCACCCTCTGAATAGCAATTAATACCCCTTCTATTCTTTGATAAATTTCCATCATCTGTTTAATACATGGAACCTCGGCATCGATAATATCATCCCCGAGCAAAATCGCGAATGGTTCATCACCTACAACCCTTTTTGCACATAAAACAGCATGACCCAAACCAAGTGGCTCTTTCTGTCGAACAGAGACAATGGTTATCATCTCAGAAATATCTTGAACAATCTTAAGCAGATCATCCTTCCCCTTTTTCTTAAGGTGATTCTCCAATTCGATTGATATATCAAAGTGGTCTTCGATTGAACCTTTCTCCCTTCCGGTAATCAGGATTACTTCTTCAAAGCCTGCAGAAACAACCTCTTCCATAATATACTGGATAGCTGGCTTATCAACTATAGGAAGTAATTCCTTTGGCACAGCCTTTGTAGCGGGTAGAAATCTTGTGCCAAAACCTGCTGCCGGTATTACAGCCTTTTTTACCTTCATAATAGCCCCAATAATCTTTTAATCGTAAACTTCAGGTCTGTCAAATCTGCACACTTAACGATATAGGCATCTGAAGCCCATGTGTTTAAATCATGCTTATATTCTCCATATGCCGAGCAAAGGATAATTGGAATATTTCTTTCTATTTCACGAATCTTCTTCAGTGCCTCGATACCATCCATCACAGGCATTTTAATATCAAGTGTGATAAGATCGGGTTTAAATGTAAAAATCTTATCTATGGCCTCTTTCCCA
>JBBIOI010000182.1:0-4601 GCA_037443425.1 Deltaproteobacteria bacterium | reverse complement strand
CATTGGGAGAAATCTTTTCCTGGGTTTCGATTATAGTCTGAAATATATCACCTTTTAAAATATAAAGAGATTCTTCGCGTGATGATACATAATGAATCTCACCTTTATATTCGATCCGAGCTATCTTCATCTTTCCCCCCGTAATTATTTTTTGCATACAATATCTGATTTATAATTGTATGTCAAGTCTTATTCGCAAAGTTCCACGAAAAGCTCAAAACAGCTCTAAAAAATCCATAAATTTATCTTCTCAGTTTTCACTTCTTTTTAAAAAGGAGAGAATTAAGTTGAGGAGATAAAGGAGATTGACGCCTTCGGCTCGTAATGACTACTTACTGGGATCGGCACACTTATATAATGAGAGTATTGCAAAAAATAATGAAACTGATATTATATGACTAAAACTTATGCGAGAAAAACCACATTACATAGGACATCGTGAAAGACTGAGGGAGCGTTTTCGAAAGACTGGCTCTGAGGGATTCCATGACTATGAACTCCTTGAACTCATTCTTACCTATGGTATTCCAAGAAAGGATGTCAAGCCCATTGCCAAAGAATTAATCAAGCGGTTTGGTAGTATTTCTGGAGTCCTTGATGCAAGCGAGAAGGATCTTCTCAGTGTTCATGGTATGGGTCACATTTCTTCTACCCTTCTGAGGATCATTAAAGAGCTTTGCTGTGTATATCTTGGTGAGAAGATGAAAAAACGCGATGTCCTCTCATCACCTCAAGCTGTTTTTGACTTTGTAAGGATGAGACTTTCAGGCTCTTCAAACGAAGTATTCATGGTAATATACCTAAATACAAAGAACGAGGTGATAGATTATGAGATCATTCAAGAAGGAACAATCGATCGAGCAGTTGTCTTTCCAAGAAAGGTTTTAGAGCGAGCCCTTTCCAATCATGCCTCTGGGCTAATCCTTGTACACAACCACCCAAGTGGCCATAAAGAGCCATCGCGAGAGGATAAACTTCTTACACATAGCATTGTTGAGGCTGCTCGTTCACTCGATCTCAGGATATTGGACCATATCGTTGTGGGAAAGGATGGTTGCTTCAGTTTTATGGAGAATAACCTCCTTTTTTCACCTTGACAATAATTTAAGCTCTATCTTATTTATATCTCAAATATTTTCCCAAGATGGCAGGTAAGGACATTGTCAATATTTATCACCTTCGAAGGTATTGAAGGAAGCGGAAAGACAACCCAGATCAGACTTCTAAAAAACTATCTTGATAAAAAGGGGATTCCCTGTAAAGTTACAAGAGAACCAGGTGGCACACCAATTGGTGAAAAGATAAGAAAAATCCTTTTGAATCCCGAGCATCGAGATATGGTACCTCTTAGTGAGCTTTTTTTATACGAAGCCTCAAGGGCACAACATGTCTATGAGATCATAAAACCTTTAATTGATAAAGGATTAGTTATTATTTGCGACCGCTTTGCTGATGCAAGCATTGCCTATCAGGCATTTGGTAGGGGATTGGATTTAAAATTAGTAGAGAGGCTGAATCGAATTGCCTCTCAAGGTTTAAAACCAGATATTACTTTTATACTTGATTGTCCATTAAATATGGGATTGAGAAGGGCTATGCACAGGAATAAAAAGGTAAAGTTTGCTAAAGAGGATCGATTTGAAAGAGAGGATATTAAATTTCACCAAAGGGTAAGGAAAGGATACATTGAATTGGCAAAGAATGATCCTCAAAGGATAAAGGTCATAGATACTCGATCCGGTGTAGCTGAGGTTTTCGATAAAATCCGTAAAATAGTAGATAAGTTACTAATGGATAAAGGATTCAAATAGGCTGGGGTTTAATTATATGGCTTTTAAAGATGTCATTGGACATTTACGCCAGATTTCATTATTGAAACGTGCTATCAAAAATGAGAGGATGGCACATAGTTATCTTTTTTTAGGAAACGAAGGTATCGGACGTAAGTTTGTTGCTATCCAGTTTGCAAAGGCTATAAACTGTCTTAATAGAAAAGACGATCAGGATTCATGTGATCGATGCATCTCATGTAAAAAGATAGATCAAAATATTCATCCTGATGTACTGGTTCTTGAACCTTCAGGCCAGACCTTAAAAGTTGATCAGGTTAGAGAAATGCAGAAAGATCTTTCTTATAGACCTTACGAGGGAAAACGCCGAATCTGTATTTTGTCAGGAGCCGATCGAATGGCACCAAACATGTCAAACACACTTTTAAAGACCATTGAGGAACCACCACTTCATACATTAATTATATTACTTGCCAATCATGAGAGAACCATGCTTCCCACTATAGTCTCAAGGTGTCAAATTATTCGTTTCTACCAGTTACCTATTTCAATGGTCAGTAGTTGGTTAATAAAAGAAAAAGGGGTAAGTAAGGAAGAAGCTATTCTTTTAGCCTCCCTTTCTGAAGGAAGTATTGGGAGGGCATTAGAGATCAGCAAGGAAATTGAAACAATTCCAAGGGAGATACTTCTTCACGAGCTTATCGGATCTAAATATCTTACAATAGAAAATATGAGAAATATCTTAGAGGTATTATCTCAGAAAGATGAGAGAGAAGATTTAATATTAATCCTTGAGGTGTGTAAGACACTTTTAAGGGATATAATCATGGTCAATATAAATGGTAATGATTTAATCAATTTCGATTTGTTAAATAATATAAGAAAGGTTTCCCAGAACTGGGATCTTAAATCGCTTATAAAAAGAATAGATTTGATTCATCAAACAATATTCGCAATCCGAAATAATGCAAATACCAAATTGGCGCTTAAGGCACTAATGATCTCCTGGAATAGAGGATAAATATGAGTAGACTTGTATTTGTCAAATTACCTCATGGAAGATATGAAGAATTCGATGCAGGTGATTTAAATCTTGATATTGGAGAGGATGTCGTTGTTGAATCAGAAAAAGGAATATTTCTTGGAAAGGTCCTATCTAAGCCACTTGAAAAGGAGAAACGTTTTATCCTTAAATCACCTGGAAAGGTTTTAAGAAAAGCTACTCCTGAGGATTTAGAGAAATTTGAAGAAAATACAAAATTGGAGAAGAGGGCATTTAACTTCTGTCTTAACAAAATTAAGGAGAGAGAGCTTAATATGAAACTTGTAAAGACAGAAGTCCTCTTGGATCGCTCTAAGATACTCTTTTATTTTACCGCTGAAAAAAGGGTGGACTTCAGGGAGCTTGTAAAAGACTTAGCCTCAGAATTCAGGACACGCATAGAGATGCGCCAGATAGGTGTTAGGGACGAGGCCAAGATGATAAGTGGAATAGGAAGTTGTGGTAGGGAACTCTGTTGTTCAAAATTTATGAATCGTTTTGATCTTGTATCTGTAAAGATGGCAAAAGAACAGAACTTAGCCCTTAACCCAACAAAGATCTCGGGCATCTGTGGCCGCTTGATGTGTTGTCTGTCTTATGAATTTCCTGTATATTTAGAACTTAAAAAGAATCTTCCAAAAGTGGGAAAGAGGATTATCACAAAGGCAGGAAGGGGAAAGGTAATTCGCCAAAATGTATTGAGTCAAACTGTCACTGTTGAACTTGAGGAAGGAGGAGAGATTACACTGCATGCATCAGAAATCTGATAAATTTTTCTATATTACAACACCAATATATTATGTGAACGATGTTCCTCATATAGGTCATGCCTATACTACTATTGCTGCAGATATACTTGCCCGCTATAAAAGGCTTGAAGGTTTTGAGGTCTTTTTTCTAACCGGTACGGATGAGCATGGTCAAAAGGTTGAAAGGGCAGCAGAAGAAAGAGGTATTGATCCAAAGATCCACTGTGATGAAATGGTAATCCGCTTTCAATCCCTATGGAAAAGATTGAACATTTCTAATAATGATTTTATCCGTACAACAGAAGAACGTCACAAGAAGGTTGTTCAAAAGGTTCTTCAGGATTTATATGATCGGGGAGAAATCTATCAAGCAGATTATCAAGGCTGGTATTGTGTCCCATGTGAAAGGTTCTGGACAGAGAAGGATCTTAAGGATGGAAAATGTCCAGATTGTTTAAGATCTGTAAATGAATTATCTGAAAAGAATTATTTTTTCAAAATGAGCAAATACCAGAAATGGCTTATCGACCATATAGAAAGAAACGAGAGGTTCATACTCCCCTTAGCGAGAAGAAATGAGATACTTGGCTTTCTTCGTTCTCCTCTTGAAGACCTGTGCATATCAAGACCCAAAAAACGCCTCAAATGGGGGATCGAAATACCTTTCGACCCTGAATATGTAACATACGTCTGGTTTGATGCACTAATCAATTATATTAGTGCCATTGGTTTTGGATCTGATGGGGATTCAATAAAACAGTTCTGGCCTGAAGCGGTACACCTTATCGGAAAAGATATTCTAACAACTCATACGGTATATTGGCCCACCATGCTTCGAGCGATTGGACTTCCTCCACCCAAAATGGTTTTTGCCCATGGATGGTGGACAATAGAAGGCAAAAAGATGTCCAAGTCATTACAGAATGTTGTTGAACCAAATCGCCTTGTGGATCTATACGGGGTAGATGCAGTCAGATATTTTCTTATGAGAGAGGTTCCTTTCGGAGTCGATGGAGACTT
>JBBIOI010000181.1:0-4669 GCA_037443425.1 Deltaproteobacteria bacterium | reverse complement strand
CTTTCGTCTTGCTCAAGAATTATCTTTGTTCTCTTGGCGGTGTTAATCTTTTTGATCTTCTTCATCTTCACCCTCCAGGTAATAAGAATGAAGATATTTTACATGATAAGCAATCCCTTGTGTATGGCTGATTTGATGATGATTAGAAATACATTAGATAGACGTTATCGCTGGATTTGGGTAAATGTTTTCTTCCAGAACGAAGGTTGATCTGAAACTTAAACCAACCCTTACCCATCAAGGGTCTTGATACAGAATTTTTGCCATGCAAGAAGTTCGGGCAAATAATTTCTGCGTTAGGAATCGCATGTTCTTTTATCGAATGTTCTTCGTAACAAGCCTTGAATCCGATGGCATGAGATAGTGACATCCATTTGACGAGATTCTGAATCCCACTCATCCCCTTAACTTCAATTAATATATGAAAACCACCCTTATCCTCATGATAAGCTCTTCCAGCACAACTGCTGAGAGTTCTTGCCCAGGAACTCTTATTTATTGCCTTAACCAATCTTCTCAGTGGATGATCAATTAGATTGTAGTCGATATGATCAGGAAGCATATTGCCATACATATCTGTAATCACTTGTAACCTCTGTTTTCTATCTGGTTATGAATCCACTCACCGATGTGCTTCTTAAAGTAATCGATTATAAGATTCTTACTGCTTTGTCTTTTCACTTATACTTTCTACCTCCGTGGATTTTTAAAACCATTCTTTGAGTTAAGGCGTAAAGTCTTACTTCTTGATAATACTATCATTATATTTCATAAAGCATCAACCATGTTCAAAACCAGGGCAAGTTGCTTTTTTGCGGCATTCTGGAATCGGAACCAATGGGTATTTATATCCCTTACAGAAATATCCACAAACCTTGGCCTGGTTGGTTTCGGAATGTTTGTAAGTGGGTCCTCTTCGGGAATCTCCGATGCATCCCTCGTAAATTTCAGAGCCTCATTCAGCCATCGGTCTTCATCGTACGGTTTGGTCTAAGGAGGCGATGTAACGACGAGATGAACGCTCTCATCTTTAAGCTCTTTCATCCTGCGGCTATCGCCGAGGATTATGGTGGGGGTAATCATTATTTTAAATTCGTCAGACTATTGTTTTTATATCTGAATATAATTCGGGCCAACTATTTTGCTTTACCCTGAATTTTGTGCCGTGATTATGTCCTGTTCTTGCGTCAAAATCATATTTAGTTTTAATTAGTTAATTAGGGACACATCCCACATTTTGGGGTTTATATTAGGCTCCACATCCCATATTCTTAAGATTCACCCCCGCCACTTTCACAAGCGCATAAATTATGTCGTAATGAAAATCCCTCTGCATTTATTAGCCGAAGACCTCGCTATAATCAACCTCAATGCCATTTTTGACCTTTTTGTAATAAATAATCTTTACATCTATAGTCTCACTTAAAGACTTCTTGATCTTATAAGTATCTGGTTTTATTGAAACTGGGATATCGCCAATATAGCCGTCAATCCCCTTCGATTCATCCGTCCTTTCAGATAGCGTATAACCGACGCCCTTAATCTCAGCACCTTTCTTTAAAATTGCTTCCTGAAACTGTAGACCGATAAATGTTTGGACAATGACAAGGTCTCTTGCCCATTCATAGACCATGTTTTCGTCAATCTTGTTTATTGCATCTTTGAGATTTTCGACCATAGATAGGATTTTCTCTTTTGCGGTCTTTATGGCATCAGTGTATCTCTGTAAATACCACTGCTCCCATTCGTCTAAGGTCTTCCCTGAAAATTCCTGTATCAAATCGGTTAATTGACCAACAACCCTCGGTCTTGTCCCTTGTGCATTTTGATTAGCAAGATTGATTAGCTGAGAAACATATTTTGGAAATGAAGGAGAAGGAATTTCCAGAGCCTTCCTGATGTCTTCATTTGTGAGCTTGATCTTCATTATTTTTGCATAGAAAGAAATTTATTTTTGTATTTGAAGTTCACGGAAGAATCTACCTGTGCCAGTTTATTTTTAATTAGGTGTGCATTAATGAAGGTCTTATTTTTCAGATAAAGATAGCATAAAAGATTACCATTGCTGTCATATTTTATTGCATCAAATTTAAGAAATACCTTCTGTCCCCTCACCTTCTGTCTTAAAAATTGAACCGCCTCTCCGTTTATTTCCTTTTTCTCTTTAATACCGAGCAACCTGACTTTTAAATCGTTGTCCAGAACTATAATCTCAGGGCTTATTATTTCCTTAACCGAATAGTAGTTTTCTCTCTGGTGGTCAGAGTTATTATCTATCTTTGAGCCAAACCTTAATTTTTTAGGATCAATTTTTTTGTCAAATCTCACAGGGTCTTTGAAAATATAGGGAAGCTTTTTAATTTCACCCTTAAAATCTATCTTCAATTCTTCTTGCTTTATTAGCTCTAAATCGATAGTTTTCAGTTTCGATTTTATTATTGGCAAGAAATCTTTATTTATCTCGTAGCCTACTGAGTTTCTATTTAGATTTTTGGCAGCAAGGCAAGTCGTCCCGCTGCCCAAGAACGGATCGAGGACTGTATCTCCTACAAAACTGAACATCTTTATTAATCTCTTAGGTAATTCCTCTGGAAACATAGCAAGGTGCTTATCCTGTCTTTCTCCGGGAAAGTTCCAATGCCCTGAAAAATATTCATTCCATTCCTCTATAGTTAGTTTTGATTTCTCCTTTACATCCCTGCTGACCTTCGGCGGTTCACCTAATTTTTTAAAGATCAAGATAAACTCATAGTCCAGTTTTATAATTCCATTTCGAGGATAAGGGAAAGATCCCATGATTGTTGCGCCGCCGGTTGTATTGCATGTTGTAACCTTTTGCCAGATAATTGCCCCCATATAATCAAAGCCAATTGTCTCGCAGAATTTGATTATCTCTTCCCTTATGGGAATAATTTTATATCTGCCGTAATAAACGGAACGTGCAAACTGGTCTCCGATGTTCACACACAAGCGGCACCCCTTATGTAAAACCCTATAGCATTCATTCCAGACAAGATTGAGGTTGTTGATATAGTCCTCATAACTGTCATTAAACCCTATCTGGCTCCCACTGCCGTAGTCCTTTAACTGCCAATAAGGAGGCGATGTAACAACGAGATGAACGCTCTCATCCTTCAACTCGCTCATCCTCCGGCTGTCGCCGAGGATTATGGTGGGGGTAGGTGGCATAATGAATTTCATGACTTATAACCTCATCCACCATCTAATTTCGTTCAAGAAAGCTTCTTTTTCTTCTTCATCGAAAAAGACATTGGTGAGATTAAATATTTTCCTTACAGCTCTGTCAGCTTCGATTCTTTTCCTGACTGTTGGAGTTATGCAACTGGCGAGGTAAATTGTAAATGCTCTTGGATTCTTATTGAGAACTTCATCAAAGGTTTTCTTTGCAGCTCCATATCGTTCAAGGGCACCCGCCTCATCAAGTCCTCCCTTTACTTCTACCATGCCAGTGAGAATGCCCTTTTTATCTATAAAAGCAATAGCAGGTTCGCTGCCGAATTCTATTTTGTATTGATTTGTTAAAATAAGGTTTTTTATTTGCTCGACCGGCATATCTCTATCAGGTTTTAGCTCCTTGCCTTTTAAAGACATAACTGATTTTATAAGGTTTTTGGAAAGAAAATACTCGAAGATTATTCGTTTAACCTGATTTGAAATTTCGATTCCTTTAACATTTCTCCAGGCTCCTTCAAGATTGGCTCCTAAGGTGGCATAAAACATTACAGATGAATCTCTGAAAGAATACCCACTATCTTCTTCAAGGATTCTACTTATAAATTCGTTTATTGCTTTTGATAACTCTATTGCCTTTTCGTAATCGATGGCTGCTTTGCCGGACTCAAACCTGGTGGTATCAAAGGCAACCTTCTTTATCCCTTTGATGGGTATCCCTGCAATGCCACGGTAGTAAGTATCATCTGTAATTACCTTAGGGTGGCAGAAGAGAAGGAGAGGATTAATTTTTCTCCCTTTTGTGAGACCCCATGCCTTCTCTGAAATCCCTATCTGTTCAAGGGGTGACCAATCATATTTATCAAGTTTAAGACGGTTTATCTTTTTAAGAAATTTATCGTAGTCAAGTCTTTTTATGTTTCTATGAAAAAAGACTGAACGTATTCCATAGTCTGCTTTTTGAGCTTCTTTTAAATATTTATCATCCTCATTAGCCATTTTTTCTCCAGAATACAATCGTCTCTCTCACGGGAATCTTCCCAAAACGGGCCATCTGCTGAGAACTATTTCCCTTATAACGAGTAACCCATATTTTTTCGGTCTTAAGGCCGTTCATTTCTGCAAGCTCGGAGAGGATGAGGTCAGTCGGCACCATCTCCCCCTCAAACCTGGCATTTGCCACAACAAGGGCAACCATTCCTCCTGGTTTCAGATATGTAGAAAGCTGTTTCAAAACGAGATTCATATCTTCAAAGTATCCCTTTATCATTATCGGAATTCTGTCATTATTTAATTCCCAAATCCAGCGATAACGTTTATCTAATGTATTTCTAATCATCATCAAATCAGCCATACACAAGGGATTGCTTATCATGTAAAATATCTTCATTCTTATTACCTGGAGGGTGAAGATGAAGAAGATCAAAAAGATTAACACCGCCAAGAGAACAAAGATAATTCTTGAGCAAGACGAAAG
>JBBIOI010000180.1:0-4674 GCA_037443425.1 Deltaproteobacteria bacterium | reverse complement strand
GAATTAAAATTTTGAAGAGATTGGTTCGGCTTTTTGCCTCGCAATGACAATCTGAGATTGTTCAATCTATAGAAGGTATCCGCTCGAAGGTTTTTTCACCCCACCTCCCCATATGAAAAGATTTTTAAATAGTTTTTCAGAGCTCTCGAAAAATTCCTTGGAAGACTGGGGAGGTAAAGTCGGGACAAGGTTTTGACTTCTCCTCGTAATGACAATTTGTAATTCTTTATTAATTTACTGGAGGAAGATATGAAAATAATTAAACCCGGTAAAGAGATATTCGATATTGAATTGGAGAAAGATCTATTAGAGAGAAACAGGGCACTGGCAAAAGAGAATAAAAAAAGATTTGATAAATTAAATATCATGGCTATAGATGTTCTTGGTTCAATTGGTTCGGGAAAGACAACATTAATTAAATCGATTTTAAAAAGACTGAACATGGGTGAGAAGGTGGGTGTTATTGCAGGAGATCTTACTACAAATATAGATGCTGAAAGGATAAGAGAGGAAGGTGCTCGTGTAATTCAGATAAATACTGGAAAGGAATGTCACCTGGATGCTCATCTTGTAGGTCTTGCCATTAAAAAGATGGACTTAGATGGTGTAAAGATTCTCTTTATTGAGAATGTAGGAAATCTTATATGCCCTGGTGAATTTCCCCTCGGTGCCCATAAGAGGCTTGTCGTGACATCAGTAACTGAAGGACCCTATATGATTGTTAAACATCCCTACATATTTAGGGAGGCAGATGTTATTGTGCTAAATAAGATTGATATGGCAAGGGCAATGAAGATAAATGTTTCAGGTTTAGAAAAAGATGCAAAGAGGATAAATCCTGAAGCCCCTTTTATAAAAACAGATGCATTGAAGGGTAGAGGGATAAATGAAGTTATAAAATCTTTGTGTTTAGACAAATTTAAAAATTAAGGAAAAGATTAGTTAATGCACGAATTCTCTATCTCCTCTGAGATTGTAAAAAATGTCCTTGATTTAATAGAGAGAAATGATTTAAAGAGGGTTTCTTCGATTCATCTGGAAATAGGTGAGTTGGCATTTATTAATATTGAACAGGTAACCTTCTGGGTGAAAGAATTACTTAAAGGAACAGATGCTGAAGGTTTAAAGATTAAGGTTAGAAAGATTAAAGCAAAGATAAAATGTCCTGATTGTGGTTTTAAAGGAAGTATAAAAATGATAAGGACTGGGATTCAAATCATATGATCCATTACCTGTGCCCAAAATGTGGTTCTTTTAGAGTCGAATTTGAAAAGGGAAGAGAGTGTTTGCTTAAGAGGGTTAAGGGAATAAAGTAAGCTATTTTAATTAGCAGATCCTCGGGAACTGGCCTCCTGCAAGCATATCAAGGATTCGATTTCCACCGATCAATGTTTTTAATATCACCTTTCTGGAATTCTCTTCTTTTACTTCTCCAATAATTTCACTTTCCCTTCCATATGGATGTGCCCTCATTACCTCGAGGATTCTTTCAGCTTCATCTGGAGGGCAGATGGCAATCAATTTCCCTTCGTTTGCCAGATATAGAGGGTCAAGTCCTAAAAGTTCACATACCCCGCGTACAGGCTCTCTTATTGGAATATTTTTTTCATATATTAAAATCCCAACATTTGATTTAAAGGCGATTTCATTAAGTGTAGTTGCCAGTCCACCCCGGGTTGGATCTCTCAGGCAACGGATCGAGGGACATATGTTTAATATATTCTCAACAAGGTCATTAAGCGGTGCACAATCGCTTTTTATAGTTTCATGAAATGATAAGCCCTCTCTATGTGATAGGATAGAGATCTCATGGTCACCTATGGGTCCGTTTATGAGGATTTTATCTCCTGGACGGGCATTTGAACCCGAAAGTTTGATTCCTGACCTTACCCAGCCGATCCCTGCTGTATTGATAAACAATTTATCCACGCCCCTGTGCTCTACTACTTTTGTATCACCAGTAACAATCCTGACCCTTGCAAGTTCTGCTGCCTCTTTGATGGAAGAGATAATCTTTTTTAAAACTTCTATTGGAAAACCTTCTTCAATAATCAGACCAAGACTTAAAAATGAAGGGATCGCACCCATCATTGAAAGATCATTTACCGTTCCAAATACTGCCAGTTTTCCAATATCGCCTCCAGGGAAGATAATGGGATTAACAACATAAGAATCTGTACTGAATGCAATAGTACCATCTCGATTCGGTATTATGGCGCCATCATCAAGGGGCTCGAGATACTCATTGAAGAATTGAGTTAAAAATATATTTTTAATCAAATCGTGAGAGAGTTTGCCTCCACTGCCATGAGCTAAGAGTATTTTATCCTCTTTCATAGGTATCCAATCCTTAAATCGCTCAATTTAGATCATACTTAAAATAAGTATGGCATGTCCCTTCTATAGAGACCATGCATGGACCAACAGGGTTTTCAGGGTGACAGACCCTCTTAAAAAGCCTACAATCAAGAGGTGTTTTGATTCCCTGAAGCACTTCTCCGCATAAACATTCAGGATGCTCCTTTGATGGTTCTACATCAATTTCAAACCACCTTATATCCCTGTCTTTATAAGACTCCTTAAAGTGATAACCACTTTCAGGGATTTTACCAAGGCCTCTCCAGTTACCCTCATCATATTCAAACACCTCTTTGATCTTTTCCATAGCAATAAGATTCCCATCCTCATGCACTACCCTTTTATGCTGGATCTCTACATCGGCCCTTTTTTCCATGATCTGTTCAACAAGCATCCATATCCCCTGAAGTATATCAAGAGGTTCAAAGCCAGTTATAACAGCAGGTCTTTTAAACTTAGTAGAGATAAATTCATAAGGTCTTTTACCAATTATAGTGCTCACATGACCAGGAAGGATAAAGCCATCAATCTTTACACGGCCTGATTGAAGCAGGGAAGAGATAGCTGGTGGGATCCTTTTTTGGCTGTTCAGAAAGAATATATTATCTAATCCCTCTTGCTTTGCTTTAATAATCGATACCGCAATTGTTGGAGATGTTGTTTCAAATCCGATGGCAAAAAAGACAACCCTTTTTTTTGGATTTTCCTTTGCAATCTTTAATACCTCAAGCGATGAATAAACAATCCTTATATCTCTGCCTTCAGCCTTTTCCCTCTGAAGGCTCGATGTTGAGCCAGGGACCTTCATCATATCGCCAAAAGTTACAAGAATAACATCCTTTTGACGGCTAAGTGCAATGGCAAGGTCAATATCACTGTTAGGAGTTACACATACCGGGCAACCTGGTCCAGATATTAAATTTATATTTTTAGGCAGTAATCCTCTTATTCCGTATCGGAATATAGAGACTGTATATGTTCCACACACCTCCATTAATTGAACAGGTGGAATCGGTGTGTTGGAGATCTTTCTTATAAGCCCTTCTGCAATGGTTTTGTCTCGAAACTCATCAATAAACTTCATATAGCCTCAGCCATTTTTCTAAGGAGATCCAAGGTTTCAATAGCTTCTTTTTCGTCTATCTTCTCTATTGCAAATCCGGTATGAATCAATACATAGTCTCCTATCGAAACATCCGGACAGAGTTCAATGGAAATCTCTCTTAAAAAACCACCAATATCAACATGAGCCATATTTTTATTGATCTCTATAATTCTTCCTGGAATACCTAAGCACATATTAATCCCCCTTGATTTTCACTTCGTTGTTATCGAACAACCTCATGTGGGCAATAACCACCTGTCCAAGGGATATGCCTCCATCGTTTGTCGGAACTGAATGATGAATAAAGACCTCAAACCCTGATTCTTTTAGGTCATTAACAGCCGATTCTAAAAGGACCATATTCTGGAAAACTCCACCGCTTAGGGCCACACGATTCAATCCTTCTTTCGATCTTATGACCTTACATGTTTCAACAATGAGTTTTGAAATTGTGTTATGGAATCTTTTAGAAATTTTAGACCTTAGGTCACCCTCTGTCAAATCCTTTACAATTGATATGATCGTCTCTTTAAGATCAATAATCATAGGATTTCCATCCATAATAACGAATGGATATGTCTCATTTTCTTTCGCATCAGATATCATCTCGAGTTCAATGGCTGCCTGTCCTTCATAGTTTACATTATCTCTAATAGAAAGGATAGAGGAGACCGCATCAAAGAGCCTTCCCATACTTGATGTTAAAGGAGTATTTATGCCTTTCTCAATCATCCTTTTAATGATTTCCCATTTTTTATGGTCTATTCTTTTAACCAGGTCAATATTTAGGTCTAAAAGATCTTCTCCAAATGCATCATATAAATAAACTAAAGCCATTCGCCATGGTTCTTTTATAGCCATTTGCCCACCAGGCATAGGCATCTTCTTTAAATGGGCAATGCGACGAAATTCCTTTAAATTAACGCATAAAAACTCGCCTCCCCAGATGGTTTCATCTGTCCCAAAACCTGTTCCATCAAAAGCAACCCCTATAATATCACCATCAATTCCATTCTCTATCATACAGCTTACAATATGGGCATGGTGGTGCTGGATGCCGACTTTAGGGAGATCTTCAATAGACAGGGCATACTTTGTTGAAAGATAATCAGGGTGAAGGTCATGGGCAATGGCCTTTGGTTCGATGTTAAATAGCCTTTTAAAATGCGTAATACCTTCTTCAAATGAGCTTAGGGTTTCAAGATTTTCGA
>JBBIOI010000179.1:0-4823 GCA_037443425.1 Deltaproteobacteria bacterium | reverse complement strand
GCCATATGGCACAACTTGATAAAACCTTTCCCACCAATGAATGCTCCATCTGAATACTATCCCCAAAACTGGTCGAGGTCGGCCGGCATCCAAATATAGAGGTATTGACTTATACAGAGGTGGATAGTGTTACAGGAGAGCCTGGGGATTATAAAGTTACTCTTATTAAAAAGCCAAGGTATGTGATTGAAACCCGTTGTACAGGATGTACAACATGTATGGAGTACTGTCCTATAAAGATACCTGATGCATTTAACCAATCCATTTCAAAAAATAAAGCAATACACATATATTTTGCTCAAGCAATCCCACTTATCACTTATATAGATGAAAATTGTATCTATCTTAAGGAGAAAAAATGCCGTATCTGTGAGGCAGTTTGTGAAAAGAAGGCTATTGACTTCACTCAAACGCCACAAAAGGTAGAGATAAATGTTGGTGCAATAGTGCTTTCACCTGGTTTTGAGCCCTTTGATCCAAGGGTCTTAAATCACTATGGCTATGGAAAAATGCCTAATGTATTAACAAGTATGGATTTTGAAAGGTTACTAAGCTCTACAGGTCCATACGAGGGTGAGATAAGGCGAACCTCAGATCTTAAACACCCAAAGAAACTTGCATGGATTCAATGTGTTGGCTCAAGACAGGTTTTACCTGGAAGCAATAGTTACTGTTCAGCAGTATGCTGTACTTATACACAGAAACAGGTTATTTTAACAAAGGACCATGACCCAGA
The DNA here is from genome assembly GCA_037443425.1 of Deltaproteobacteria bacterium. Lineage (GTDB taxonomy): Bacteria > Desulfobacterota > BSN033 > BSN033 > UBA1163 > JBBIOI01. The sequence goes on along the minus strand of JBBIOI010000179.1, from coordinate 4,087 downwards.
TGCAGAGTGTGTTGTCTTTCATAACGATATTCGGTCGTTTAGTAAAGATCTCGAGAGATTTTTCCAAAGGGCAGAAAGTCTTCAGGGGGTTAGATTTATTAGAAGCTATGTATCTGTTGTAAGAGAGGTCCCTGAAACAAATAATATAGTAATAAGATATACAACCCCTGAAGAAGGAGTGAAAGAAGAAGAATTTGATATGGTCGTTTTATCTGTAGGACTTAATCCACCATCAAATTCGAGAGATCTCGCAAAAAAGCTCGGTATAGAACTTGAGCCTCATGGATTTTGTAAGACCAATCCTTTAAACCCGATTGAAACTACTCGACCCGGTATCTTTGTAAGCGGTGCATTCAGCGGACCTATTGATATCCCTGAGTCTGTCTACTCGGCAAGTGGCGCCTCTTCAAAATGTGGAGAACTCCTGAATTACAGGAGGGATAAAATAACAAAGGAAAGGATATATCCACCTGAAAGAGAGGTTTCTTCGGAAGAACCAAAAGTTGGAGTATTTGTATGCCATTGTGGCGCAAATATTGGTAGGGTTGTAGATGTCCCATCTGTCGTTGAATATGCACTAAGTCTACCAAATGTAGTCCACTCACAGGAGCAACTCTTTTCATGTTCAACCGAATCAACTAAGCAGATAATGGATGTCATTCGCGAAAAGGGATTAAATAGAGTGGTTGTAGCTGCTTGTACACCAAAAACGCATGAGCCGACATTTAGAGATTCCCTTCGAGAAGGAGGAATCAATCAATATCTGGTAGATATGGCAAATATAAGGGAGCATTGTTCTTGGGTTCATTCCCGCGAAAAGCAAGAGGCTACAGAAAAGGCAAAGGATCTGCTTAGGATGTCTCTTTTAAGGTCTTTAAAGCTCGAGGCCTTAAAAGAATATGAAATTCCTGTAACCAAGAGGGCCCTGGTTATTGGAGGGGGAATAGCAGGCATGATATGTTCCCTTTCTATTGCGAACCAGGGATATGAAGTCTATTTAATTGAAAAGGAAAATGAGCTTGGTGGAATAGCTCGCAAAGTATATTATAACCTCGAAGGAATAGACATTCAGGCTTATCTAAAAGATCTTATCCAAAGAGTCTATAGGCACCAACTAATTCATGTATATACTAATGCTTCAATCGTAGAGGCAACAGGATATGTTGGTAATTTTATAACAAAGTTTAAAACAGACAGGGGATACTTTGAGATAAGCCATGGCGTAACAGTAATAGCAACAGGTGCTGAGGAATATAAACCCTCTGAATATCTTTACGGACAAGATGAAAGGATTATGACAGGCTTAGAGCTTGAGGAAAAGATTGCAAATCGAGATGAAAAATTACTTAATGCTCAAACCCTTGTAATGATTCAGTGCGTGGGAAGTAGAAACGAACAAAGAAATTACTGCTCAAGGATATGTTGCAGTGAATCGGTAAAAAATGCATTGAAATTAAAAGAACTGAACCCCAATATTGATATATATATACTCTTCAGAGATATGAGGACATATGGGTTTATAGAGGACAAATATCGTGAACTGGCAAATAAGGACGTTAAGTTTATAAGATATGACCCAGATGATAAACCACATGTAGAAGTTATAGAAGAAGGAAACCAAAAAATCATCAGGGTTACTGTTAAAGATCAGCTCTTAGGTGATAGGCTCGAGATAGATACAGATTTTCTGTCATTGGCCTCTGCTATTATACCTCCGATGGGGAATAGCGAAATTTCTCAATTTTTCAAAGCATTATTGGGACAAGATGGATTTTTTAAAGAGGCACATGTTAAACTAAGACCTGTCGATTTTAGCGAGGATGGAGTCTATCTTTGTGGAATGGCTCACTATCCAAAACATATTAGTGAGGTAATAAGTCAAGCATTTGGGGCTGCAGGAAGGGTTTTGACACTATTATCACATGATACTGTAGTAACCTCAGGTTCTGTATGTGTAGTAGATGAAAAGAAGTGTATGGGATGTGGTGCGTGTATTGAGGCCTGCACGTATGGAGCATTAACCTTTTATGAAACGAAGCAAGGGAATAAGGTAAAAGTTAATCCTGTACTTTGCAAAGGTGATGGACTCTGTAATTCAAAATGCCCTACAGGGGCAATACAGTTAAAACATTATACAGATGAAGAAATTTTATGCCAGATTGATACAGCATTTTCAGAAAGATAAGATAAAGGAGTTTATTAAATAATGAGCACAGCATTAAAATTTAAGCCTAAAATAATAGGTTTTGTTTGCAACTGGTGAGGATATGGCGCTGCAGATATGGCCGGAGTTTCCAGGCTACAATACTCAAATGAGATAAGACTTATCCGTGTAATGTGCAGTGGGAGGGTTGATCTCTCTTTTGTTATCTGGTCCTTTTATAAAGATATGGATGGGGTATATATAGGTGGTTGCAGGCTTGATGAATGTAAATATACAACACAGGGAAATTATTATGCATTAAATATGGTTCTTCTCGTTAAAAGAATAATGGAACATATCGGAATCAACCCTGAAAGGATAAGAATCGAATTTATGTCATCAGCTGAAGGTGGTAGGTTTGCAGAAACCGTAAATGATTTTATAAAAGATATTAGAGATTTAGGACCGCTTGGAAAACCAGAAGGCATGAACAGAAAAGAATTAGAGACTAAATTAAATGATATCTTAAAACTTGTTCCTTATATTAAGATATCAAAAAAAGATAAACTCTCTTTAAGAATCAAGGACACTAATCAGTGGAATCAAATTTTTACAAAAGAAGAGATAGATTCCCTTCTCCGTGAAATACCATCATATTATATTGATCCAGAAAAATGCCAGGCCTGTATGACCTGCGCAAGGAGATGTCCTGTTGATGCAATATTAAGTGGGAGAAACTTGATACATATTATCAATCAGGATAGATGCATAAAATGTGGAACATGTTTGGAAGTGTGTCCTGAAAGATTTTCTGCAGTAAAAAAGCTTATTGGTGAACCTGTTCCACCTCCAATACCTGAAGAAAAAAGGAAAATAGTAAGAAAGGGAAAAGAGGCATAGGCCGAAGAATTTAATATACTATGTTTATAAATCCCGCTTTTATTTCCCCTTGTGGCCTTTATTGTGGAGTTTGTGCAATATATATTGCACATCGTGATAGTAATCTTAAACTGAAAGAAAAATTACTAAACCTTTATAAGGGAAAAGTTCCTGATAAAGGAAAACTTCCAAATGCTGAAAGGCTTTCAGTTGACGATATTAAATGCAGTGGTTGTTTATCTAATGACCAATTTATGCATTGCCAGCAATGTGAAATCAGGAAGTGTACTATTGGTAAAGGTATTATTGGATGTCATCAATGCGACTGTTTCCCCTGTAAATATATCGAAAATTTTCCTATGGTAGTTGGTAAAAAGGTTATTCTTCGAACAATTCCATACTGGCGAGTAGTTGGAACTGAAAAATGGATTGAGGATGAAGAAGCACGTTATATTTGTTCTAATTGTGGAAATAAGTTATTTCGTGGTGCTATGAGATGTAATAAATGTAATATAAAAGTAGACCTGGATTAAATTCTATTATTTCTAAAAAGGAGAGAAAAAATTGGCATCTCGTGAGGTCTTCTGGAATATCTCTTTTGGTAATCTCGTATACTTATTAGCACTTATTTCAATAGCTATCTGGATTCTTTATTTTTACCGCAGATTAAAAATCTGGTTAATGGGTAGAGAAGATAATCGTTCAAAAGAGATCCGAAAAAGAATACCTGTTTTTATCCGTACAGTAATTGCAGATGTCTTGACCCATCGGCGCTTTCTAAGTAATCCATTCTCTGGGATGATGCATTTTCTGATATTTTGGGGTTTTATTATTTTACTCTTGGCATCTGCTGTCGATGCTATAACATATTATACTAATCGTCACATTACTGGAACTCCTTATCTCTGGTTCTCCCTTATCTCTGATATAGGTGGAATCATGGTATTTATTGGTCTTATAATGGCTGCCTATCGAAGATACATATGGAAGCCAAAAGGCTTAAATACCATGCTGGATGATGGTGTTGTAATTGTATCACTGATAGTAATAATTATTACGGGTTAT
>JBBIOI010000178.1:0-4863 GCA_037443425.1 Deltaproteobacteria bacterium | reverse complement strand
TGCATCCCATTAAAAATGGGAATATCTCTGAAACATTTTTTTTTAAATGCACGAAGGGTGCAGGCACTGTCTTTTACCTCTTCTTTTGTTATAAGATTTCTTATACGATTTGCAACCTTTGAAGAAACCCTCTTAAGCCATGGATCCTCTCTTTTTTCACGCCGCCCTGTTGCCATATCATATTGATCAAGATAGCCAAGTAACCTTGGTATGTCTTCAGGGTCATTTTGAAGATCAGAATCGAGAGTTACAATCCTGTCCCCTTTTGCCTCTTTTATACCTGCGATAAGTGCTGTACTCAATCCCCTATTCTCTTTTAATCCGATAATTCTAAGCATGGGATACTGGGATTTCATCCTTTTGAGAATCGCTCGGCTTTCGTCATAACTTCCATCATCAACAAATATCATTTCATATTTATAGCCGAGATTATTTAATACCTCAACCAGTTTGGGAATCAGAACTGGTAGATTTTCCTCCTCATTAAAGACAGGGACAACTACTGATATCTCTACTGTTTCAATATTGTTCATGTCTAACTCACTTGTTAATTAGATTCAATTTATTACCAAACTTATTTATTTGAAATCAAAACCATATCATCTCCACCGACGTTTCTTCTCGTAATCAGCCTAACCCTCTGCCCTCCATCCATTTTCTGAAATTGTATAAAATCTCTAAATTTCATAAGGCAGAATACCCTTTTTTCAGATTTAAGGAGACCAAGGAGTTCCTCTTTTTTCTCAATCTCAATAATAGGTATAATTCCAGTATAATAGATATACGGTGCAATTACAAAATCGCCATAGGCAAGAAGTTTATCGTCTGACTTTATTCTTGAAATTATCTCCAGTGATATAAACCTCGCAGATTTATATGGATTGATAAGCGGAAAAACAGTTCCCAAAGTATAAAAGAACCCACATGCTATGATTCCGGTAATCAGGAAGAATATTGCTATTCTATATTTAAGGCGAATGAGAATAAACAGAGCGATTCCTCCACAAATAAGAAACAGACCGCCATAGAGGCTATAAATAAAATAATCTGGAAATTTTGATGATACAAGTAATGGCCCTAGAATCCCTATTCCAAAGAATAAAACTATGAGAACATACAATGGGATTGAAAACCAGAGGTGTCTAAGGTTTTTGATAGAATCTGAGATATAATCGTTCCACCATCTTCCAACCATCAGAGAAGCTGCTGGAAAGAGAGGAAGAAGATAAAGTCCCCTCTTCCCTTTTGAAAAGGAGAAGAATATAAATATCACCGCAAACCATACGAAAAGGAAAAGAAACTCTTTTTTTATCCATCCTTTTCGTTCTAAAAAACCATAGGCAATGGCTGCGGGCAGAAAAAAGATCCAGGGTAAAAAATCTATTGGAAAATTGTAAAAATAATAATAAAAGGGGCGGATATGACTCGATCCCTTTGCAAAACGATCAACAGTATGAATCATTATTGTCTCATTAAAATAATCCCTTCCTCCTTTGATTAAGGCTGGGACATACCAGGCGAGGACGATGACGATGAACAGTATCATTCCCTGAAGAAGTTTCATCTGTCTGAGACCATTCCAATCTTTCTCCACGCTTAGATAGACAAGACTAACCAAAAGAGGGAGGATAAATCCTACAGGCCCTTTTGTCAAAGTTGCCATCGCCATACTTATATAGAATCCATAAATGATGATCGACCTCTTATCCTCCCTTTCCCCAACATTCTCCCTTTCTCCTTGGGGGAGAAGTGAATAATCTTTATACCACTTAACAAAACAGTAAAACGATGCTGTTGTGAAAAAAGTGAGTGTCGCATCAATATTTGCCCTTGTGGCAAGGTAAGCAAATTCAATGCTTGTAGCAAGTATAAGCCCGGAAAGAAATCCTGTACGGGAAGAATAGAGATTTTTGCCTATAAGAAAAGTGAGAAGAACAGTAAGTGTCCCAAAAATTGCAGATGGAAATCTTACTGAAAATGAATTAAAGCCATTCCATAGAAACGAAGATAGGCCTATAAGCCAGAAAAATAGTGGAGGCTTATCAGTATAAACCTTACCATTAAGGTTCATTAAAATCCAATCCCCTCTCTGAATCATTTCTTTTGCTACCTGAGCATAACGGGGTTCATCTGGGTTCCAGAGGTCCCATTTTCCAAGATTCACGAAAAAAAGAAAAAAACAGAAAACCAAAAGAAAGCTAATCTGGAATAGTGATTTATCCCAAAAATTTGAAGATATTTTATTCATTTTTAACTCATATATTCTAATTTAGGCGATTATATTTTACCATAGAGTATTCGATTTCAATTTACAATCTTTAAAAATTTCAATAGCCAGTATACAGAGATCAGTATAAAAATTACAAAGATTATGTAGTATACCCTCGCTGAAGTTCCAAGAACTGGAAAAATGTTACTACTATCAGATTAACACCATTATATTGGCCTCGCCAATAGCCATGATAGTCTCCAAAAAAGCAAGCTGTTACTTTATAGGTCTTTAAAATTGATAAAAAATCTTCTCCTCTCGGAAGAGATCCTTTATTTCACTTTTTTAATTAATTCCCCTTTTTGGTTCTCGAGACTCCTTCCCCAGAGATTGAAGAAAAGAATGAAGAGACCTCCTCCGAGAAAGCAAAGAAATTTATAATATTTTGAGATTAATAGAAGATTAAATAAACATTAAGATTCCTTAAGGCCTTGAATCTCATCCTTCATCCTGTTTATTCGAGGAAAGAGCTGCCCTATCTAACTCAATTACGGAATTCCTGTTCAGCAGAGAAATCCTTTGACAAAACAGGGACTTTAATCAATAATTAAACCAGGAGACCAACTCCTTTCAAATAGGGTTCTATTTTTATGGGGGTTGTAACAATCAATAAAGATACAAAAGGAAATGATAAGTGGCAAAATTTACAGGGATATGGAATCTGGCAATTCTGCCAGAATGAAAATATCCGCAATACAGTCTTTTCTTGACGAGTATACCCAAGTCAGGATTAAACATGTGCAATATGCTACTACTCCAATCTAAATTTGGAGATCTCAGAAATGGACCGAAGTGGGAAATCGAAAAGAACGTTCTTATTTTTTATGATGAGAAGAAGACTAGAATGATGGAGGTATCTATATGAGGCAGATTAAAATTATCCTAGAAAAACATCCAGATGGCTATATCGCTTATCCCTTGGGGCTTAAGGGGATCGTAGTTGGACAAGGAGATACTTACGAAGAGGCTCTTTCAGATGTGAAATCAGCAATTCGTTTTCATATTGAGACTTTTGGTAGGGAGGTTCTAGAAGTTGAACCACCGATTCTTGAGGCATTCGTTGCTGAGGCAGGAGTTGAAGTTTGATGAAAAAGTTCCCTGTTGATGCTCCAAAGCGAAAGGTAATCAAGGCATTGGAGACTTTCGGGTTTCGAGTTGTGCGTGAAAAGGAGCATATTTCCATGGTGCGTGAGAATCCAGATGGGAGTAAAACTCCTCTGACCATGCCTAACCATCATAAAATTAAAGCTTCAACTCTGAGAATGATTTGCACGCAGGCAGGTATCTCAAGGGATGAATTCTTAGAAGCTTATAACAAAGCATAAATATGGCAACGGCAGATAAAAAGGTGTTTGTGGGTCATTTTGTTCGTCCAAATTCCTACGACACTTCACAAACACCGGAATCTTTAGGCGAAATGGTAGATTTAATTATGCTAAAATTTTAAGGTGATGATATGGAAACCTGGCATAAGATAATAATTGGTGATTCAAGATGGATGAAAGAGGTGCAGGATGAATCAGTACATCTCATCATTACATCTCCTCCCTATTGGCAATTAAAAGACTACGGAAATGGAAAACAAATTGGTTTCAATGATACCTATGAGGAATATATAAACAATCTTAATTTGGTCTGGAACGAATGCCACAGGATTTTACATAAAGGTTGCCGTTTATGCATTAACATCGGCGACCAATTTGCCCGTTCCGTTTATTATGGAAGATATAAGGTTATTCCGATAAGAACAGAGATCATTAAGTTTTGCGAGAGTACAGGATTTGATTATATGGGAGCTATCATATGGCAGAAAGTTACTACCTGTCACACAACCGGCGGAGCAACTGTGATGGGTTCTTATCCCTATCCCAGAAGTGGGATTCTTAAATTGGATTATGAATTCATATTGATTTTTAAAAAACATGGTAATCCTCCAAAAGTAAGCAAAGAAATAAAAGAAAAATCAAAATTGACAGACGAAGAATGGAACCAATATTTTACCGGGCATTGGAATTTCCCAGGAGAAAAGCAGGACAAACACCTGGCGATGTTTCCCGAGGAGTTACCTAGGCGTCTCATTAAGATGTTTAGTTTCGTGGGAGATACTGTTCTTGACCCCTTCCTTGGCAGCGGGACCACATCTTTAGCAGCAAAAAATCTGAACAGAAATTCTATTGGATATGAAATAAATGAAGAATTTTTATCAATAATAAAAGAGAAACTTGGACTAAAGCAGAAGACGATATTTCAGGATGCAACTTTTGAGATAATCAAACAGGATGAACCAAAAATAGATTTTAAAGAGGAGATAAAAAAATTACCTTACATTTTTAGGGATCCAATAAAATTTGATAAGAAGATAGACCCAAGGAAGTTAAGATTCGGGTCAAAAATAGACAATTCACAGGTAGAAACAAGAATATACTACACGATAAGGGATATATTATCCCCACGAGAGATGATTCTAAATATTGGATTAAAAATCAGGCTATTAGGCGTGAAAGAGAAACCAGAAAAAAATGGTGAGGCAGTCCAATTTTTAAGAGACAAAACACATGGACAAAAGGTATTCATAAAATTTGACAATATAAAAT
>JBBIOI010000177.1:0-4994 GCA_037443425.1 Deltaproteobacteria bacterium | reverse complement strand
ATAAATTTAAAATACAGTAAGGGACTGGGAGATAAAAGAAAGCATTTACTCTTTTTCTGTATGCAGATAAAAATTCTTTGCTAGTCGGAAGGTTATCGTCTACAATGTTAAAAATCTCCCCTTCTACGCCTGGTTTTAATCCGGCCAAAACAATCGCTTCAGCACAGTTTTCTACGAATGTGAAGGGAATCTGATTCTTTCCTCCTAAATGAAGAAAAAAGCCAAATGTATTGATACCTACCCGACCAGTGATGCCTTTTTTACCTGGACCAAAAACTGCTCCTGGCCTAACGATAACATAGGGTACTCCGAATCGTTTACCATAGTCTAATAACACTTCTTCTTGCTTTAATTTTCCATAAAGGTACGCATCTCCTCTTTCAATAAAATGGGATTCGATTTCACATGTTTCATCCAAAAGAGCTCCTCTTGGAATCGATCTGTTTGAATAAACCGCGAAAGAACTGACGTTAACGAACCTTCTTAGTGTTCCATTCGTCAAAATAGCATCGAGAAGGTTCCTTGTTGTTACTGCTGAATTCAGAAAAGAGGCTGAAAAGGACTTATCAGATACACCCGCAGCCAGGTGGTAAACAAGGGTAATCCCCTGTGTAGCCCTTAAACAATCCTCCCTATAAAGTAGATTCCCCTCAATCAATTCAAGGCCTTCAAGAGCTCCATGGCACACCTCCGCCAGCATTCTGGCACCTCGAAGAGCATCCCGCACAAAAGCTCTGATTTTCGTAAATCCAAGTCTTTTCAAAGATGCAACAACGCGTGAACCGATAAATCCAGATGCGCCCGTTACCAAGATTGGATCATCTAAGGAAACAATGCTATTCTCGGGAAGAGAAGAAATGAATTCATTATGAGGCAAGGTTACTGGCTCCCTGAAATTGTCCTTTTAAATCAAATGTATTCAAACTTTTATAGAACCTTCTTATGGCCTCAACTATAAAATCGATTTGGTTATCACTCATCTCTGGATACATGGGCAACGACAAGATTTCACTGGATGCTTTGGCCGCTTCTGGGAAGCTCTTTTCGTTGTATCTCCAGCGGGCATACGCCTTCAGATTTGGTAATGCAATAGGGTAATGTATTCCTGTTGAAATACCATTTGCTTTTAAATAATCCTGCAGTCTTTCTCTTAAACCATTTTTCACTCTAACCACATAGAGGTGATAAACCGCCTTTATATAATCTAATTCATAAGGGGTTATTAATAAATCATTATCTTTAAGCAATTCATTATATAAATATGCAATTTTTCTACGTTTTTCATTCCATTCAGGAAGGTATTTCAATTTAACTTTAAGGATGGCAGCCTGAATGGCATCTAACCGACTATTTATACCCTCAAATTCATGGTCATATTTAGCTATTCTTCCATGATTGGCAAACATTCTGGCTTTAAGTGCAAGATTGTCATCATTTGTAACAATAGCTCCACCATCTCCATAAGCCCCCAAGTTTTTACCAGGATAAAAACTAAAGCATGCAATATCACCAATCGAACCAACTTTTTTACCCTTATATTCAGCACCATGAGCCTGAGCTGCATCTTCAATGACTCTTAGATCGTATCTTTGAGCGAGTTCAAGAATTGGGTCCATATCAGCAGGTTGACCATAAAGGTGGACAGGGATTACGGCTTTAGGAATATGGTTACTTGAGTTACTTGGGTTACTTGGGTTGCTTGAGTTGCTTGGGTTTCCCCCCTCACCCTGAACCTCTCCCCGCTGGGGAGAGGAGCAAAGTGAGGGGTTTGTCTGGTTTATTTGGTTTTTCTGGTTCATTAGATTGGTCTGCTTGCTTGGGTTGCGGCGGCAGTTAAAACGTTTTTTGAGGTAGTCTTCGAGTTTGTTTGGGTCTATATTGTATGTCCTTGGATCAATATCCACGAATGCAACTCTTGCACCTGTCAGGCTAACAGCTTCTGATGTAGCAATAAAGGTATTTGCAGGGACAATAACCTCGTCACCAGGACCAATTCCAAGAACCTTTAATGCGATAAAAAGGGCATCTGTGCCGTTTCCAACACCGATGCAATATTTAACTCCACAGAACTCAGCAAAGGCCTTTTCAAATGATTCAACAAAAGGGCCACCAATAAATGCAGTCTTAGCAATAACCTCTGCAATAGCGGCATCAATTTCATCTTTTATAGATTCATATTGGGCTTTAAGGTCAACTAAAGGGATGTTCATGTTTCCTCCTTCTGGTGTTAAAGGTCAGGGGCCAGGGATCAGGGACCAGGGACCGCTGTCCTGATAATAAGGCCAATGATCGATGTTGGAATTCCTTTTCCACTACATTAAACCGACTATCAACTCCTGATACCTGCTTTTAAGTTACTAGTGGCTGGCTACCGAACCCTCTTTGTTATTGATTTCCTCAATCCATTGATCATCCTGGCGATTTCTGACGCCTTAGTAAATATATTATTAGATTGATCTTCATTAATATAATTCAATCTTTTGGCGATCTCGATATCAGTTTCTAATTCGGCAATGGAGGCATAAGCGATTGATAAATGTTGAAGAAATTCTTTGCTGTGTTGCCGCTGATGTCCCTCGGCAATATTTGATGGAATAGATACTGCTGCCCTTTGTAACTGACTTGTGAGTCCATAGATTTCAGTTTCCGGGAATTCCTTAGTTATCTTATAACATTCGACTACCATATCCATAGCCTTCTTCCAAACTTCTAAATCTCTATAGCTCCTAATCATCTTTTTTCCTTTGTTATGACTTTTTACTACTGTTTATTAACAACTGTCTTTTGCTTCTTTTTTTCTTTTTTTGGATCTCTGACCACTGGCTACTGATTGCTGATCTCTGCTCCTATAATTTGTTTAAGGGTTTGGATGGCAAGTGTGTTGTCAAATTTAAAACCAACTTTTAATTTATCTATCTCCTTAATAGCTTTCTCCATTTCTTCTAAATTGTTCACAACTTTGGTATACCCCATATCCTGTAATTTTAAATGAAGATCTTCCTTCATATCACTTTTTACAGGAAGTTCTTTATACTTATAATCTCTTGGCATAACAATGAATTTTGTTCCATATTTAAGGCAGAGAGTTCCTATTCCTGCACTCTCCTGTGTAATGACATACCGAGCATTTAAAATATAATTCTCTATTTTCTCGGGGCTACAGAAATCGAATACTTTAGCTTTTTCTGTTTTATATTTAGTATGACCTGCCTGTATAATAACATCCTCTTTAATAACACCTTTTTTTATTAATTCGTCCACACTTTTAATCAATCGTGTGAAAGGCTCTGATCTCGTGCCAACAGTGACAAAAATAAAATTAGAATCATTATTTTTATGGAAATTATTTTGATTTTTAAAAATTGGACCAATATAAATAGCATTTTTATTTTTTAAATCTTCCCATTGAGTGAATATTTTATGCCCAATTTTTAGCAAAAATTCACCAAATTTTGAATGACCATTTACACGTGAAAAAGTATCTATGTAGATAAATTTTATTTTTAAAAGACGTGCTATTAAAAATGGAATAAACGAAGTTCGTCCTGATCCAGTAGATATAATATGAGTCGGTCTTTCTTTAATAAATATCTTAAAAACTGGTAAAATCTGCCATAGATAGGTCCATGGTTTTTTAAAATGGGCACTTTTTATAAAGTACATCCTTTCTTTATTAAGTAAACTTTCTGTTTGTTTATTTTTGTTGGTTATCCAGAAATGACTATAGAGGCTATAGAAATCCGATAAGTTTGTCATTTGTTCAAAATGACCACCAGCTGTAGAAACTAAACCTATATTTATTTTATTATTTTCATTCATTTAAATGTAGCCTCTAAACCCCTCACCCTAACCCTCTCCCCAAGCGTTGTGGAGATGGAGGGATAAGGGTGATAATTGTTAAAGGATTAATTGCTCAGGTAATAATTATTGGTTTTTCTTAAAACATATGCCATTAGCTGATAATATTTGAACTACTTTTTTAGCATGTTCAATACCAGTTAAACATTTTGTTCCATTTTGAATGCAATCGATAAAATGGTTTATTTCTACCTCCAGTGGTTCTTTAAATTCAATTTTTGGAATAAGCACATCCCCAGATCTATATTCAAATTCAAATTTTTTGAAATTTGTATTATTATAATTCATATCTTCTTTTAAAATTGATTTTCTATCTATTCCTTTATCATAAATTGCAATTTTGTTTTCGAGGGTATCATCATAAATGACCATCTTTTTCGAACCTATAATTGTCATCAATCTAACCCTCTGGGGGTCGAGCCAGCTTACATGAATATTCGCCATGATTTTATTCGGATAAATGATGTTCATAAATACTACATCTGCGATGCCTTCTTGAATGTAGTCAATTCCCCTGCATGTTACTGATATAGGGTCTGGATCTCCCAGCCAATATTGAATTATGCTAATATCGTGAGGGGCAAAATTCCATAACGCATCTACATCTGACCGAATTCGCCCAAGATTTAAACGCTGACTGTAAATATAGAGGACATTTCCAATCTCTCCAGAATCAATTAATTTTTTTACATAACGTACAGCAGCATTATAGAGAAATGTATGCCCAGCCATTACAACGAGGTTTTGTTTTTCTGCTATAATTTTCATTTGTTCAATTTCCGAAACGCTTGTTGCCAGTGGTTTTTCAACAAGAATATGTTTTCCTGCATTGAGGGCTTTAACTGCTAAATCGAAATGAGTTGAAACAGGTGTTGCGATAATAACTGCATCAATTTGTTTATGAGCCAAAACTTCATCAACATTATCCGTAACCTGAATAGCAGGATAAAGTGATTTTACATATTCAAGCCTTTTGCTTGAGATATCTACAACATAATTTACTTTACATTTCTTATTGGCTACCAAATTTCTAAGGATATTAGGCCCCCAATAGCCAATGCCTATTTGAGCAATATTTAACATATTATGCCTCCTGTTTAGAGTTACTTGAGTTACTTGAGTTACTTGAGTTATTT
>JBBIOI010000176.1:0-5111 GCA_037443425.1 Deltaproteobacteria bacterium | reverse complement strand
AATGAGATATTACCTCAACAACTGAAAACCCTGGCTTTAGGAAGGCCTTCTCCATTAATTCATCAAGAAGCCTTGCATGATATACCGTTCCACGACCTACAAATACTGCCCCTGCTGTTACTGCCAGTTCAGATATCTGAAATGCCTGCTCTATATTTGAGTATGTTGTGGTTGTTGATCTCATGCCATATGGTGTTGTAGGAGAATATTGTCCCCCTGTCATTCCATAAATGCTATTGTTGACAATGATTGCAGTAACATCTATATTCCTTCGAGCTGCGTGGATGAAATGGTTACCACCAATTGCAACTGCATCACCGTCTCCCATAATTACAATAACCTTGAGGTTTGGCTTGGCAAGTTTTATTCCTGTTGCGAAGGTCAATGCCCTTCCATGGGTTGTATGAAGTGTGTTGAAATCCACATACACAGGAAGTCTTCCAGAACATCCAATCCCGGATACAAGAACGACCTCATCCTTCTCATATCCTATCCGATCTATAGCCCTTATTAGGGCCCCAAGCATTATACCTATTCCACAACCAGGGCACCAGACATGAGGAAACTTTTTGTCATGGCGGAGATATTTGTGAATCAGCTTTGTGATCTCAGCCATTCGAGGGCCTCCATAATGCGATTCATGATCTCATCGGGCGTAATAATCGTTCCATCAACTTTATTTAGGGTTAATACCTTTGCCATCCCTCGATTAACCCTCTTTACCTCTCTTGATATCTGGCCCATATTCATCTCAGGAACAATAAGGACCTTTGAAACTTGAAGTATCTTTTCAATTGCGGGTCTGAAGAAAGGCCAAAGGGTCATTAGCTTTAAAAGCCCAACCCTAATCCCTCTCTGTCTTGCCTCTATTGCAGCCCTTTTTGCCGAACGAGCAACACATCCATATGCCACTATAGTGATATCTGCATCCTCTGTCTGGAAATATTCTGCCATCCAGATCTCTGAAAAATGTTGGCTTATCTTTCGATGAAGTCTCGCAATAAATGGACCAATCTCGTCAGGCCGTGAAGTTGGAAATCCCCTTATATCATGGGTTAGACCAGTAACGTGATATCGATATCCTTCTCCAAAATTGGCCATGGCTGGTACTCCACTCGGTGTGTCTTCATATGGGATATACCACTCAGGAGGCACCTTTGGTTTAACCCGATCGAATATCTCTATATCTTTGTCATCAAGAGAGACATTTTCACGCATATGAGCAACCACTTCATCAATTAGAAGTATTACAGGATTTCGGAATCTTTCAGAAAGATTAAATGCCTTGATTGTCATTTCATAACATTCTCGAACGGTTGAGGCCGAAAGGACAATGATAGGATGATCTCCATGAGTCCCCCAGCGGGCTTGCATCACATCGCCTTGAGAAGGGAAAGTCGGAAGGCCTGTGCTTGGTCCTCCACGCATTACATTAACAATCACACAAGGAACCTCTGCCATTATTGCAAAGCCAAGATTCTCTTGCATCAATGAGAAGCCAGGTCCACTTGTTGCAGTCATAGCCTTAACCCCTGCAAGAGATGCACCTATGACAGCACCAAGACTTGCAATCTCATCTTCCATCTGTATAAATGTTCCATCCTCCTGTGGAAGTCTTACTGAAAGGATTTCAGAAATCTCTGTGGCAGGGGTAATGGGATAACCAGCGAAAAATCTACAACCTGCCCTTATGGCTCCCTCGGCAATGGCCTCATTCCCCTGTAGTAACAATTCTTTCTGGTGAGACTTCTTCTTCCTCTTCAACGCTTGCCTTTCCTCCAATCTCTAACCTCTTCTTTTTCCCCTTTCCCTTTTCAACTGTGATTGCAAAATCAGGACATCTTATCTCACACCATCCACAGTTAATACATTTCTCAATGTCCTTCACAAAAGGGTAACCTGCCTCGTCTTTAGCCAGAACTCCTGTAGGACAGAAAGCAACACATATACCACATGCCTTACACCAGGCTGTAAAGATATCAATCTTTGGTAGTTCTTTCTTTTTTGGTTCTGGCATAATTACTTAATTTATGATAATTGAAATTCAGGATAATTGTCAAAGATTTTCGACAATGGCCTGCGCAAATTCAGAGCATCTTACCTTTTTTGCTTTTTTCATCTGACGGGCAAGATCATAAGTGACGATCTTTTGAGATATAGTCTTTTCGAGGGCCTTGGTGATCTTTTCACTAACCTCCTTCCAGCCTATATAGTCAAACATCATTGCCCCAGAAAGTATAAAAGAACTTGGGTTAATCATGTCTTTATTTGCATATTTTGGGGCTGTTCCATGGGTTGCCTCAAAGACAGCAGCCCTATCTCCGATATTGGCACCGGGTGCCATACCCAATCCTCCAATCTGGGCTGCAAGGGCATCAGACATATAATCTCCATTTAGATTTGGCATTGCAAGTATATCATACTCCTCAGGCCTTAAAAGTATCTGCTGAAACATTGAGTCTGCAATTCTGTCCTTAAGCAAGATCTTTCCTTGGGGGAGATCTGAGATATTACCTTCTTCCAGTTCACTTTCTAAGACTATTTTATCTCTGAATTCTTCTTTTGCCACTTCATAACCCCAATCCCGAAATGCACCTTCTGTATATTTCATTATGTTTCCCTTATGAACAAGCGTTACACTTTTTCTATTATGTGCCAATGAATATTTTATTGCCATCCTGACAAGTCTTTTTGTCCCGAAGCGGCTGATCGGCTTTACACCTACACCTGCATCCTCACGAATTTTAATACCCATCTCCTTTTCGAGAAAATCTCGAAACTTAATAACTTCTCTTGAACCCTCTTTCCATTCAATACCAGCATACACATCTTCAGTATTTTCTCTGAAAACAACCATGTCCACCTTCTCAGGATGTCTTAAGGGACTTGGGCTACCAGGGAAATACCTCACAGGTCTAATACAGGCATATAGATCGAGTCTTTGACGCAATAAGACATTGATACTTCTTATACCTCCTGCCACTGGAGTGGTTAGTGGTCCTTTAATTGCAACTTTATATTCTTTAATTGTCTCAATAGTCTCCTCTGGGGCCCATTCCCCTTTTAGCTTAAAGGCCTTCTCACCTGCATAGACTTCAAGCCAATGGATCTTTCTTTTCCCCCCGTAACATTTTTCTACTGCTTGATCGAAAACATTGACAGATGCCCTCCAGATATCTGGACCAACTCCATCTCCTTCAATGAATGGAATGATAGGTTCGTCTGGTACTACAATCGTTCCATCATCTCTATAGTCAATCTTTTCTCCTTCCATCTTTCATCCCTTTCTATATCAGTGGATTAGTAAAACAGGCAGTTTGAGTTTAGACTACAAATACCTGCCTTGGTGTCTTATGAATCCTTACTGCCCCCTCCTTTGTAACTATAAAGTTATCACAACAAAATGCATAGGCTGTCCTTTCTTTATTCATTGTCATTGGATGAATTGCTATATTCATGTTTTCTTTAATTATCATATCCTCCTCTGGTCGCATAGATGGCCTTTCCACCAAATCATAACCCTGTCCATGGCAGAAGAGTCTATGGTCAGGTGCACATCCCCTCTTTGAAAGTTCACCATTATAAAACTCGTAAATCTCTTTTGGATTTGCTCCAGGTTTTAACATCTTGGCTGTTTCATCCTGAAGTTCTACCATGAAATCCCAGAGCTCTAAAAGTGGTTTTGGGGCATCTCCTATACAAACAGTTCGACCAAGTTCGCAGTAATATCCACCCGGACCATTCACCTCTGGCATTATACAGACCTGATCTCCGGGCTGAATTGTTCGATTTTGATAAAAATCTGGCCTCTGCACTGCAGGTAATCCAGGAGGTTGTGAACCTATCATAATAAGCTGCTCTTCACTTCCCCAGTTCCAAAATATCCTCTGTATCTCGGATCGAATCTCATACTCCCTCACTCCAGGGCGAACCATTGCTAAAACAGCACCCCATACAATATCCTGTATCCTTGCTGTTTCTTTGATGATCTCCAATTCTTCTTCACTCTTCACCGCTTTGATTTCGTCTACCAGGTCAGTTGCATATTTAATTTCCATTTGAGGTAAATTTTCTCTTATGTAATTATACATATAGGCACACATAATGGCTGGGGCTACAACACCAAGCGATTTGATCTTTAATCTTTTAAGTACTTCCACTGCTGCCTTTGCATCCATATCATTAGTTCGAGTAAGGGTGGGGATATAAGGCATATTAATCCTTTCTTTAACCCTATAGACGGCCCATTCTGGAGGAGTTGGAGGAAAAGCAGGGGGGCCAGGAATTGATGGTGCCCCATGAGAAATGATAATCATATCATCGTTTAATGGAAAGATGACGGTCATTGTATAACCATTGGATGCAGGTAGCCCTGTAAAGTATCTGGTATAACCGCCAAGGAATTGATTGTTGTTCTGCATGATAAGACAGTCGAGCTTTTCTCTCTCCATGGCCTCCCTTACGGCCTTAAAACGCCTATCAAGCTCCTTTTGAGAAATAGGTCTTCTTAATTCTCTTTTTCTGATCTCTTCTGACATAGAATCTCCCTCATATTTAGAATTATTTAGAGTAAAAGTTACAGTTTAGTTTTTCCAAAATCCAAAATTCTAATTAATATACCCCCCCAGAGTTGTCAAGAGGGTTTTTCGAGACCTCTGAAAAACTTTTAAAAATTCTTTCATAAATGGGGAGGTGGGGTGAAAAAGCCTTCGAGCGGATACCTTTTATAGATTAGCACTATTGACAAATCCCCTTAAAATAATTGGGTTTTTTCTAAGGCGATTGTTAGCAATTTAAACATTAAAAGCCCGCATTCGAAGGGTTTTGAACCCTACATCCCCAGTCTTTCAAAGACTTTTTCAGAGGTCTTTTTTCAATTTGTAAGCATCTTTTTTTCCCGTGATTAGGTTATACTGCATATCTGGTAAATACTTTACGGCAGTCTTGCCAATAAGCATCCCTTTCTCCATTTAGCTTTCCAGAATGACCTTAATCCTCAAGAGATGGCTACTCTGGTCAGGAAACGTCTTAATTATAAGGGCTGATAAAGATGTAATCTTTGATAGAGTTGTTCAGTTACTTTAACACGTAAATACAGCATAAATTAAGCT
>JBBIOI010000175.1:0-5161 GCA_037443425.1 Deltaproteobacteria bacterium | reverse complement strand
ACAAGCTTAGAGGAATTAATATCTCGCTGGAAAAAAGAGGGCTCAAAGGCACTCTTCTTAATCCTTGACTGTATTCAGGACCCACAGAATTTCGGCTCCCTCATTAGGACAGCCCTTGGATGTGGAGCCCATGGAATTATTATACCAAAAGACAGGTCTGTTGGTTTAACACCTGCAGTGATTAAGAGCTCTTCTGGCGCATCCATGTATCTACCTATTACAAGGGTTACAAATCTTGCCTCAAGTATCGATACCCTTAAAAATAATGGGATTTGGGTCTTTGGTGCCTCAGCCGAGGCTAAGGATATAATATATCAGATTGATCTCACAATAGATATTGCCATTGTAATTGGTTCGGAGTCCAAAGGAATAAGACCACTTATTAAGAAAAAATGTGATCGACTATTTTCAATCCCGATGAAAGGCCCAATTTCTTCATTCAATGCATCTGTCTCCGGTGGAATGATTTTATATGAAGTAATGAGACAACGTGATCTGTTAGAAAGGAAAACACAACAATGATCCTTATACATAGACCAGGTCAAAATCCAATTGAGATAGAATATATCCTTATAGATTTTGAAGGCACCCTTGCAACTGATCGCAGGGTAAATCCAAAGGCCAAGGACAAGATAAATCTACTTTCTAAAAGAACAAAAATCTATATCTTCGTTCAAAGCGAAAAAGAGATAGCATTAAAATCTTTAAAGAATACTAAGGCTGAAATCATTTTAATATCTGAAGGTAAGGCATGTGAGGAAAAACTGAACTTTATCCGCCAGATAAAGCCCGAAAATAGTGTCGTCATCGGAAATGGAAAAAGTGATGTGCAGATAATTAAGGAATCAGCCTTGAGCTTTTGTGTAACAGGAAGGGAAGGGGCATATAAAGAGGCTTTAATTCATTCAGATATCATTGTTAATGATATTATTGATGCCTTGGATTTTTTACTAAAGCCCCTTAGACAGAAGGCAACACTTGGTCAATAAAGAGACCTCTGAAAAACTATTTAAAAATTCTTTCATAAGTTTTGAACCCTACCTCCCCAGTCTAATCAAAGACTTTTTCAGAGGTCTCATAAACAATTATGAACGATATGAGGCATTTACTTTTACGTAATCTATTGAAAGATCTGTTGTGTAAACAGAAAATTCTTCCTTTCCCAAATTTAGATTAACAACCACCTTTAACGATCTATTTCTAAGACTCTCAGATGCTTTAGATTCATTGGACAATATACCTACACCCTTCCTTACTAAAGGAATTTTATCGAAAAAAAGGTCTATTTTCTCTGGATCAACCCTTACCCCAGAATGTCCGATAGCAGCAAGGATTCTTCCCCAATTTACATCCTCTCCATAGAAGGCTGTCTTTACGAGTGGAGAATTAGCAATTGTATAGGCTATCTTTTTTGCATCATCCCTGGTTTTTGCACCCCTTACAATTATCTCTATAAATTTTGTTGCACCTTCTCCATCCATTACGATACTTTTTGCGAGTTCTTCGCAAAGATCTGAAAGTTTAGATTGAAAAATCTTTGCCTCTTTATCTATTTTATTAATTACTGGATGATTCGATTTTCCATTCGCAATCAGTAATACCGTATCATTTGTACTTGTTTCACCATCTATGGTTATCCTATTAAAAGATGTCTCCACAGCCTTTTTCAGCATATTTTTAAGTGTGTAGGATTCAATATTGGCATCGGTTACAAGAAATGAAAGCATTGTAGCAAGGTCAGGCCTTATCATACCAGCACCTTTTACCATTCCAAAAAGCCTTACCTCTTTATCTTTTATTGTAAAATTGGAGGCCCTGTATTTAGGGAATGTATCTGTTGTCATAATCGATTCAACAGTTTTATCCCATCCGTCTGGAGAAAGCCCTTCTACTAATTTAGGGATTTCTCTCTCTATTTTATCCATTGGAAGGGGCACGCCGATAACACCTGTTGAAGATATTAAAACAAGATCCTCATCAATCCCCAAATGTTTTGCAACGAGCGAACAAATCCTTTTTGCATCTCTTAATCCCCTCTTCCCTGTGCAGGCATTGGCATTACCACTGTTAATAATAACAGCCTGACATAAACCCTTCCTGATTCTTTCTCTATCTAATATAACAGGAGCAGCCTGAATTTTATTGGTAGTAAAAAGTCCTGCAACCCGAGCAGGAACCTCTGAATATATAAGACCGAGATCCCTCTTTCCATCTTTTTTTATTCCGGCTGAAATCCCGGAAAATAGAAAACCCTTAATTTTGAATTCTTTCTGTTCCATCCCCATATACAATCTCCTAAGGTCTTGCCTCCTCTTTTAATAAACAACATTTTTTATACTTCTTTCCACTTCCGCAAGGACATGGATCATTTCTGCCAACCTTTTTCCCATCTCGACGAATAGTTACCCCTCTACCATCTTCAGTTTCCCTTCCCATAGGCTGTGATGTTTCACCACGAGTCAATATGAATGTCTGTTTCCTTTCAAATCGAATATCCTTTATCTCCCTTTCTTTTGCAATCTGGATGGCAAACAATTTTTCTACAGTGTCTCTCTTGATCCTATCAAGCATCTCAAGAAACATCTGATATGCCTCTTTCTGATATTCGATTAATGGATCCTTTTGGCCGTATCCCCTTAAACCTATCCCCTCTTTTAACTGATCAATTGCCAAAAGATGGTCCTTCCAGTGATGATCTATTGATTGAAGCATAATCATCCTCTCAAGGTATCGAATCAAGGCTTGACCAAATTCTTCTTCCTTTTTTTCATAGATTTCTTTGGCTTTTTGTGTAATTATTTCTTTTAAATATTCTCTATTTAGTCCATCATTACTTTCATGGGGTAGTGTCAATCTAAAAGAAAACTGTTTATATACTGCATCTTGGAGTCCTTTAAGATCCCAATCCTCTGGGTGTTGCTTTTCATCTGCATAAAGATCTACGATATCTTCAACCTGCTCTTCGAGCATCTCCATTACTGCCTCTTTAAGGTTATCACTTGCCAGGACTTCTCTTCTTTGGGAATAAATTACCTCTCGCTGTTTGTTCATTACATTATCATATTCCAGAAGATGTTTTCTAATCTCAAAATTATGTGCCTCAACCTTCCTCTGAGCATTTTCAATAGCCTTTGTGATAAATCTATGTTCTATAGGTTGATTCTCCTCCATCCCGAGTCTATCCATGATGTGAGAAATCCTTTCAGAACCAAAGATCCTTAAAAGGTCATCCTCCAATGAAAGGTAAAACCTTGAAGAACCAGGGTCCCCTTGCCTTCCAGCCCTGCCCCTTAATTGATTATCAATACGACGCGCTTCATGCCTCTCGGTTCCAATCACATGAAGTCCTCCAAGCTCAATTACCTTCTCCTTTTCCTTTTGGACAATACTTAGTGCCTTTTCATAAGCCCTTTTCTTTGCCTCCTCATCATCGTCTTCATTAACCATTGCTTTAGCCAAAAACTTTGGATTTCCACCAAGAAGTATATCCGTTCCTCTTCCTGCCATATTGGTTGATATCGTAACTGCTCCCAATCTTCCTGCCTGTGCAATGATCTCTGCCTCTTTTTCATGATGTTTAGCATTTAAGACATTGTGAGGTATCCCTTGTCTCTTCAATAAATTGCTCAATCTCTCAGATTTCTCAATAGATATGGTTCCAACCAATACAGGTCTTCCTTTTTGGTAAAGCTCCTTTATCTCTCGAGCTACGGCACGGAACTTTTCTTCTTCTGTCTTATAAATGACATCAGGATAATTTGTTCGAATAAGTGGCATATTGGTAGGAATGACTACAACGTCAAGATTGTAAATCTTACGAAATTCTGCTGCTTCAGTATCTGCAGTGCCTGTCATCCCTGCCAGCTTTTTATACATCCTGAAATAATTTTGGAAGGTGATGGTGGCTAAGGTTTGATTCTCGTTCTGAATCCTCACATTTTCTTTGGCCTCGATAGCTTGATGAAGTCCATCACTCCATCTTCTCCCAGGCATAAGTCTTCCTGTGAATTCATCTACAATTACCACCTGACCATCCTTTACAACATAATCAACATCTCTTTTAAAAAGGGTATGTGCCCTTAGGGCTTGATTTACATGGTGAAGGATCTCAATGTTTCGTGGGTCGTAAAGATTATCAACATTAAGAAGCTTCTCAACCCGCAAAACCCCTTCCTCTGTTAAAAAAGCAGTATGGCTCTTCTCTTCAACCTGATAGTCCTTGCCCTGCTTTAGGAATGGAATAATTCTATTTATCTTATAGTATTTATCTGTAGATTCTTCAGAAGGACCCGAGATAATAAGGGGTGTTCTTGCCTCATCAATTAAGATGCTATCAACCTCATCAACGATTGCATAATTTAACTCCCGCTGGACATAATCTTCAAGGCTAAATTTCATATTATCTCTCAGGTAATCGAATCCAAATTCATTATTTGTGCCGTAGGTAATATCACAATTATATGCCTTTTTGCGCTCATTATCATCCAGTTCATGAACAATAACTCCAACAGTTAACCCCAGTAATCGATAAATACCTCCCATCCACTCGCTATCTCTTTTAGCAAGATAATCATTAACTGTAACAATATGTACTCCCCTCCCTGTTAAACCGTTGAGATACGCTGGTAGTGTTGCAACGAGGGTCTTACCTTCACCTGTTGCCATCTCGGCTATCTTACCCTCATGGAGAACTATCCCACCAATAAGCTGGACATCATAGTGTCTCTCGCCAAGAACCCTTTTTGCAGCCTCTCTTACAACTGCAAAGGCTTCTGGAAGGATTTCGTCAAGGCTTTCCCCCTTTTCGATCCTTTCCTTGAATTCTGAAGTTTTTGCCCTTAGTTGATCATTAGACAGGGGAGCAATCTTTGATTCCAGTTGATTTATTCTATCGACAATTGGACGAATTCTTTTAAGTTCCCTCTCATTTTTGCTTCCTATGATCTTCCTAATTATTAAACTTAACATAAATCTCCTTTAACTTTTTTAAAATTATATAATTTATGGCTCCGTGTTTCAACAATAAATCTCTTTTTGGAGTTTCCTGAGTTTTTATCCGAAGTGAAAACAGAGCTGAAAATCATCAAGGTTGTTTGGTTTAACTCCCCGCAATGCTGTCTTATCCGGATAAAGGAGGTTATAGATCCCATCAGCAATCGCA
>JBBIOI010000174.1:0-5186 GCA_037443425.1 Deltaproteobacteria bacterium | reverse complement strand
ATCAGGAAGGATGCTAAAACACTGGCATTATGAGGGGATAAGACATCTGATTATAAATGGGACTTATCATTCAGTTTCACTTTGCGATGCTTGTAAAGTAGGAGAACCTGTTAGGCCAGCGAAATTAGAAAATAGTATCCTTTCTCATAAGAATGCGATTGCTGAAGGGCAAATATCTGTTATTCAAAAATGCACTCTTTGTGATATTCATGGATATCTCGCAGCGATTGCAGGAGAGGGGAGAAGGAGTAGAAGATCATCGGAGGTGGGGGAGGAAGAACAAGAGGGTGTTTCCGAAAGAAGAAGCTCAAGAGCAATGTTTTCATGGTTAATGCCTGTTTTAGGTAGCGAATCTTCCTCAAAACAGGTTATTCACTCAAGAGTCAAAAGTGGTGCTGAATTTGATGATAAAAAGCTGGTTTCTCAGAGGCCTTTCAACAAATCATACGCCTCTGGAATCTATGCGTTTATTTCGGCTCTTGATGTAGATAGAATAGGACTCGTTGAGCTAAATCTTGGTAGTCCAAACCCTTATGCAGTGGATGATAACAATGGACGAAAAGACAGAATAAAGGTTGCTATTGAAGCATATCGTTATCTAATATCAGGTCAAATTGGAGCTTCATTATCTCATGCAGTGCCGCATATGAATATAATTGAACTGCTTGTTGCATATTCTGAAACAGGACCTTTACCTTTCCCTGTATCCCCGATGTATTCCGATTATATTTCTAGAACAGTAGGGCTTATGCCAAAGAATACTGCGCTTTTATATTGGGGCGCTGATTCACCAGAAGGAGTTAGTAAGAAAAGTACTATTGACGAGATATTTACTGAACTTTTAAGCAAGGTCTAAAATGAAGGCATTGGTCTTTGATATAAGGATAAATTCCCTTTACTCAATCAGGATTCCCTTCACATGGCAATCTGCCCTTACCTATCCAGTATTACCGCCATCTGCTGTGATAGGTATGCTTGCCAATGCCTTACAGCGATTCAAAAGTGAAAAACGTCCGAATATGTATCTTTATGAATTAGAGCTTCAAATAGAATGGGCTGGCTCAAGACTTCTAAGTCCTTGTGTCATTAAAAGCTATACAACTTCTGCCATTGTAAAATGGGAAGATATACTTGGTGGAAAATTTACTAACGCGTTAGGAAGGCAATATGCCTTTTGTAAAAAATTACAGATATTAGCCATTTTTAAAAGTGACCTCATTATATGTGATATTGTCGAGGCACTTAAAACTTCTCCTTTAACGTGTGGAGATAGTGAATCTCCAATTTCCATAGATAGTAAAATCATGACAAAAGATGTAGATATTGATATAGAGAAAGATTACGTCCAAACGGAGTACCCTGTTCCTTTTACTAAGGATTCAAAGATTGAAGGGAATGGGTGGGTTTACTTAATGCATGAAAGATGTAAAAAGAAGGGTGATAATTTTCCATTAGTGAGTTATATGGTTCCTATTCGAGAAGAACGGAAGATATTGAAACCCTCTTATCTTAAAGTATGGGTAACTAATGAAAGAATTTTTAATATAGATGAGATAGGATATGTTCTGGCAAGACCACCGACGGAGGAAATTAAAGAAGACAAATTGAGAAAAAAAGAAATTAAGAAAAAGTGAAAGTTAAAACTTTATTTTTTCATTTTACCTGTGATGAATCTGTGAAGGGAACTGCTGATAAGCTAAGAGGATTTTTCGCAAATAAATTTGGAGAATACACACTTATTCACCATCACTTGACTAACAACGAACTTCTTTATAAATCCCCTTTAATACAATACAAATTATTTAATGGGAATCCTATTGTTATAGGAATTAATGAAGGTGCCAATATTCTTCAGAAAATCCATGAAGATATTGATTATTTAAAAATTGGCGGTTCTGAATATCAAATAAAAGAAAAAAGTATTATTCTCAAAACAGATTATTTTGGGATCGTTAATAACGATATACATTACTCCTTCCTCACTCCTTGGCTTGCGCTGAATGAGAAGAATTATGAAAAATACCAGAAGTTTGGGACATGGCTAAAAAGGAAAGAGCTTCTTGAGAAGATTCTTATAGGGAATATCATTTCGATGTCGAAAAGTCTTGGCTACACTGTTCCAGAGCCGATTAAGGCAAATATCATCAAGCTCAAAGAAGTCCCAACTAAGCTCAAAGGCACTCCTATGCTCGGCTTCCTTGGAAATTTTTCTGTAAATTTTGAAATTCCTGACTACTGGGGGATTGGGAAGTCGGTTTCGAGAGGGTTCGGGACAATAATAAAAATGAAGGGTGATGATTGATCACTAAAAATAGAAATAGGAAATAGGAAATGGGAAATAGGGAGATTAAAAAAAATTATCCAATTATTCATATTATTGGGTTACCGGGAGCTGGAAAGACTACACTGGGCGGCAAGTTGTCAAAAAAGTTAGGACTTCCAGTATATCGGATTGGAGAATATCGAATGAGATTTCCAAAAACTCTTATTGGTGAAGCTGATGCATGGGTTTCGTTGTTTCGAGATATATCTAAAAGAGGATGGAAGAATTGTATTCTTGAAACAACGGGTTTGAATTCAAGGGAATCATTTTTAAGAGCTGCTTTTCCATTATTTAGGATGGTAACAATAAAATTAGAAGCCCCTAAAACTGTTCTTTATGCAAGAATCATAAAGAAAAAGAAAGAAGAACAGGGTGGAGAGTGGTTATTTAGTGACTCTTATAGGGATAAAAGAGAATTCGTAAAAAAAATGTTTAAACAGTTTAGAAAGCTACCAGCCGAGATAAGGATTGATACAAGTAAGCTCAATCCTGAAGAAGTATATAAAAGGGCTTTAGAGAACCTAAAAATATATAGCCACTCGTGGCGGGATCTACTTATAGGAGAGTAGTGCGGTGACAAAAGATTTCGGGTTGAATCGGGAACAGGTCGAAGTCATCAGCGATGTTATGGCTGAAATTTTATGGTGTAAAACACCAGGAGAAAGAATCCGGATTGTCTTTGATATATGGACATCAAAACGTGATATGTGGACTCTATTCAGAGGAGATTATTGGAGAAGGTTTGAGGATTTATCCTCATGCAGTTAGTGATTAATACGCCAGGCTCTTATTTGAGAAAGAAAGAAGGTAATTTTCTTGTTAAAAAGGATGAGGAAACCTTTGAAGTTTCTGTCCGAAAAGTCCAGACCATTATGATAACTACCAGTGCATATATTTCCACAGATGCTATAAAACTCGCAATGGATAATAATATTGACATTATATTCCTTGACGAATTTGGAGATCCTTTTGGAAGGGTGTGGCATTCAAAACTGGGAAGTACGACACTTATTCGGAGAAAGCAGTTAGAGATAGCAAACGACGAGAGGGGGCTAAACCTTGCTAAAGAATGGGTTGCCATAAAGATGGATCATCAGATAGAGTTTCTTAAGCGATTAAAAAACTCACGTCCACAAAAGGAAGAAGAGCTGGAAGGCTATATTTCAACCCTTGAAGATATTCGAAAAAAAATTGACGAGCTTGAAGGCACAATTGATGAGAAAAGAGGAAATATGATGGGCCTTGAGGGTGCAGCGGGTAAGACATATTTCGATGCCCTGAGTTTTATTATGCCTGAAAGGTTTAAATTTAATGGTCGTAGTCGGATGCCTGCAAGGGATGAATTTAATTGTCTCTTAAATTATGGCTATGGAGTCCTTTATTCAATGGTTGAGAAGGCATGTATAATCGCAGGTCTTGATCCTTATGTAGGTATTATCCATACAGATCATTATAATAAAAAATCCCTTGTATTTGATCTGATAGAGATGTTCAGGTATCTTGTGGATGAAACAGTGGTTTATATGTTCAGTCAGAGAAAGGTTAAAAAGGAATTTTTTGATGAGGTAAAAAATGGTTTAACTTTAAATAAAGAAGGGAAGGCTGCCTTGATACAGGAATTAAATGAGAATTTGGAGAAGAGCGTTAGATACAGGGGAAGGAATATTAAAAATCGAGACATAATCCAATTCGAGTGTCATCGAATTGCTAATAGTTTAATTAAAGGGGAAGAAGATGCTAGTGTGGGTGATTTATGATATTGTTAAGGATAAGACAAGAAATCTAATGGCTAAGGCTTGTAAACAATATGGGCTCTATAGGGTTCAGAAAAGTGCTTTTCTCGGGAATCTAAACAAAAACGAGATTGACGAGCTTTCTATCAAATCAAAAGACCTGATAAATGAAGAAGAGGATTCTGTTTATATTTTTCCTATGTGTGAAGATGACTTTAAGAAGGTAAAACTACTTGGGCAGGCTTTTGATAAGAACCTTGTTACCGATGAGATTATTTCAAAGTTTTTCTGATAATTGATGATATGTTTGAGAGAGAGGAAATATTTATCACACCTTCTGATGTAATTGAATATCTTTACTGTCCGAGGTTTACATATTATATGAATTGTCTAAATATTCCTCAACATGAAGATTTACGCTACAAAGTTTTAAAGGGTAGAGAAGTTCATGAAGAAAAGGCAAAAATCAATAAGGAATATTTAAGAAAAAAGTTAGGCTGTGTGGCTAAAGATATTTCGGTATACCTTACCTCTCAGCATCTTCACTTAAAAGGAGAAGTGGATGAAGTTTTATCTCTTTCAGATGGGACATTGGCTCCACTTGATTATAAGTTTGCTGAATATAAGGACTGGGTTTTTAAGACACATAAATATCAGTCAGCGCTTTATGCTCTTTTAATTATGGAAAACTATGGTGCCCTAGTAAATAGGGGATATATTTGTTATGTAAGGTCTAACAATTATATTAAAGAGATTAATTTTTGTAGAAGTGATTTTGAAATGGCAAAGAATTTCGTAAAAGAGATTCTCAGGATTATATCAACCGGCTATTACCCTAAGAAGAGAAGTTCACTGGCTCGATGCATTGATTGTTGCTACAAAAATATTTGTGTTTAAGAGGGCACTTTATTTAAATAGTTGAAAATAAAAACTATTTGTTTTTAAAAACTATGTAAAAAGGGTTAAAAATTGGTCGTTTTAAATAAATTTTGTGGGTCAAATTTAATAAAATTATCCTTTCAAAAAATTAAAGAAACCTTATTGTTTTCAAAAGAGTATAGGTCAGGTGCAGTTGGAGAGGAGATTCCATTAAAACAAGGATTGAAACTAGAAACTTTAATATGGATAGA
>JBBIOI010000173.1:0-5330 GCA_037443425.1 Deltaproteobacteria bacterium | reverse complement strand
GAGTACCTCCACCACCATTTGCTATTCCTCTAAATAGATCACCCCATACGTATAGATATCCATATGCAAATGCATAAGGATCGGTTGATGCAGAAAGTGTAAATGAAAGTGTAAATGGAATTGAAACTGTCACATAACCAGGGATGATCCAATATATTTAAAATCCCCCCACCTATTACTCGTGCTTTCCCCATATGGACTGAGTTGACCATAAGGTCCAACAGAGGTGGTGGCTGAAAGAAAGGAGTTTGCAACACCAGTAGCATTTGCTTCTGAAATAGAAACATTACTTTCAGAATATACCCAGCCAAGTTGTGTATCTAATGCGTTATCTGAGGTTAAGTCATTTTCGACATAGGCTGATGTTTGTGTATATTGTGAAATCCAGCTTATGTCACCTGTCAGAATCATATTTCCCCATTCAAGTTTTGCTTCTGTTATTGCATAAGAGGCAATAGATTGGTTTATTAATAAATTTAAGAATATACCTATGAAAAAAACACATATAATAATCTTTTTAATCTTCATCTTTTTCTCCTATGATATTTGAATTTAAAAATTATTATTAACCCTTTTTCCTTAAAACCCTTCCTATGCCTAAGAGTCCCAGAAGGCCTGACCCAAGAAGAATAAATGTTGTTGGGATTGGAACTGGGGTATTTATTATATTTCCACCAAGTACGTAAATACTGCTAAAAGGTTCGGGAAAAACTGGAGAGCCAGAGCCATAAAAACCTATATTGAAATTTCCTAAGTAAGGTAGATTTGTAGAAAGTCCATAATAATTAAGAAGGTCAGGATGTTTACTATCTTCAATCGATCCAATAGCAACTCCAAAATATAGCGCTGAGGGCATTTGTATAATCCCAACAACTGCAGTATTAAATGTGCCCGATAACAATGTTTCTGAAGATTCACCAGAATCAATACTTCCATTATTATTGAGATCTAATACTCCAGTTAATTCAATTGTTCCCCCAGGACCAAATTCCCAGTAGGCAGGGCCATACCCTGTTAAATTACCTGATTGGAAATTAAGGGTTCCTCCAATAATATTTAATTTGATACCAGAATTCAAAGGAGTATTCACACCGGTCACATAATCAACAGAGATTCCTACTCCATATAGAGGGGTAAAACCACCATCATACCAGATACTTGCTGGTGAATGGATTGAATCGATTCCGAAGTCGAGATATGGAATAGCTACAACAGCTTTAGTAATAGAAGGGGTAAATAGGATTAAAGATAAAATTAAACCTATTACGACTTTTAAAAAGATTATTTTCTTCATTTCCGCCTCCTTCAAAAAATAAAAGAATTGTAAACAAATAATTAAACCAAATTTTTTTACTCACCTATTTCTTTATTAATTTAAATTCTCCTAAAATTTTTTGTATTTGTCAAGTAAAAAATATGCTTGTGAAAATTATTTTTTATTCTGTAAATTGCTGTAAAATCGAAAAAAATAGCATTAAATCATATAAAATCATAACTACTTGGCGGCAATCTCATCCTTTAAAAAAGGGATTGCTTCGGTCGTTTTACTCCCTCGCAATGACAGAAAAGGATATAGAGCGTTAACCATATTTAAAGAAAAGAAAAATAAAAATACAAAGAAGAACTATTGACCCTATGGCAAGGGATTTCTTAAGCAATGACCATTTTGTTTTCTTTCTTTCCAATGTATTAATATTCTGTGATGAAAGAATATTTATGAGTCTTTTCTGATTTTCGAGTGATAATATTAAAACTTCTTCAATTCGTCCCAGCCTCCTTAAAAAGACATCCCAGTATTTTTTAAAAACTAACTCAGTCTCTTTCAGATCAATGGCTTCTCTATTAGTTTGGGCATTAGTGAATAAAAGATCTTTTTGTTCGAAAGATGTTTTTATAAGTCCTGCTACATCAGCAATTGCACCTATCTTATAGTTTATATCCATTAGAATTTCTTCCAATTTTTTTGTTTCGAAGGGAACCTGCTCTGTACTTTGAGTTACTCTTTTAACATCCTGTTTCTCATTAGGTATTAAATCCCAATCAGAACGGTCTTTTAAGACATTTAATACCAGCGCTCTATCAATCCTTCGTATCTCATCTGCCATACCATAGACAAGGCACATATGACAGACTGAATTGATTATCCTTGGTATCCCTTTTGAGTAATTGTATATCTCTTCTATGGCATCCTCACCAAATAGCTCTTTATCACTTCCACCTGCCTTTTCGATGCGATACCTTATATAATCTCCAATCTCATCGCGATCGAGGGGACCTAAATGGTAGCTTACTTCTACCCTTTGGGCAAGCTGTTTCAAACTTTCCCCTCGCAGTTTTTCTCTCAGTAATGGTTGTCCAACAAGGATTATCTGGAGTAGATTTTCACTTCCAGCATCGAGATTGGATAACATTCTAAGTTCCTCAAGTGTCTCAAGTGGAAGATTCTGTGCTTCATCGATAATAAGAATCACATAACGGTCTTTTTTAAATTGATCGACTAAGAATGTTCCAAAGAGCTCTATAAGTTCTGACTTCTTTCTTCCTTCATAAGGAAGTGACAACTCCTGGCATATTATCCTTAAAAAGTCTTCAGGGTTAAGATAAGTTTGAGAAAGGTATATAATCGGAAGATCCTTTTTCGATGTTCGAAGGAGATAGTTAAGAAGTGTTGTCTTTCCGGTTCCAATCTCTCCTGTAATTACTATGAAACCTGCTCGCTCATAGATTCCGTATTCAAGATATGTTAGTGCAATATCATGTTTTTTGCTTCTGAAGAAGAAATCAGGATTCGGAAGGAGTTGAAATGGTTTCCTTTTAAATCCGTAAAACTGTTCGTACATATTTTATCTCAAGAATTAATCCTATTATGAGACCTTGCGGTAATAGTATTCTCCATATGATTTGGTTGGAATCTTATGTCTGTTCAAGACAAAACCGAGGAATTTTTCCCGCGGTATTAAATCACATGCCTTTTTTATATCCTGAATAGATGTTTTACTTGCCTGAACAACCATAAGAATAGAGTCAACCATAGGAGAAAAGGCGACTGCATCAGCAGCACTTAAAATTGGTGGAACATCAAAAAATATATATCTATCCGAATAGCGTGACTTAATCTCACTTACAAGAGATTTCATCTTTGGAGAGCTTAAGATTTCTGAGCTCTCAGTGATTGTATTACCTCCTGAAATAACAGTCAGTTTCTCGATTCCTGGCCAGACAATAATCTCTTGAAGTGGGCGGTTATCCACAAGTGCATCAAGGAGTCCCCTTTCACCGGGAAGTCCCATCATCTTATGGATCTTCTGCTGTCTTAAATCACAATCTATAAGAAGAACTGTGTGATTAAATTCCCTCGAAAAGGTAAGGGCTAAATTAATTGCTGTAAGTGTCTTTCCTTCTCCTGGAAGTGCACTTGTAATCATAATCGTGTTCCAACCATTTGGTTCGGTCTTTTGGATGATGCGTGTTCTTAACATCTTATAGAATTCTATCTCCATCGATTCTGAAGAAATACCTATACAGTGGTTATCTATAAGAAACAGTGGATCAACCTCATAGATCTGAGATTGTGTATAAGCAGGCGAAACCTTACTAAGCACAGTAACCGGTTGCTCCTGTGTTTGGGGTTTAGGTCCAATTTCTACCTTCTCCTCTTCAACCTCTTTTTTTACTTTCTCAAGTGCCTTACGGAGTTTTTCCATGGCTCTTCTCCTTAATAAATATTTAGATTTATAAAATCATAAGACTCAATTGATAAGCTTTTGACCCGCCTTAATGCGTTATAAGACAAGTCTCCTCATCAGTCTTGCCCAGAATACATCAAGATCCATTATGAAGAAATGGAAAACAAGAACAAAAATTACAATAATTCCGATGATCGAAAATATGATTATCTTCTGCCTCTTCTTGATTCTTACAATATCCTTCTTATTTAAAATCTCTGGAATACTGGCAAGAACTTGAAATCCAGTTGCACTTATAAGCGCCTCCTCATTTCTTACCGATTGGTCATTATGTTCCCTTATCGAAACCATTCCAATACCACTTCCTATACCCAAGATTAAACCAATAAGAAGAATAGCAGGTATATTGGGACTTACAGGTTTTTCTGGTAGCCTTGGAGGGTCAATCAGTGTAAAGCGTTCGCCCATCTGTTCCTTTTCGAGTCCCTGGGCTATTTTGGTTTCCATATACTTTTTCATAAGATCATCATACTTTGCCTGAAGATTATTTCTTTCAACCATCAATGCCTTATATCCTTCTTCAACCTTTGGGGAAGATTGAATTCGACGACGATAGACATTCATCTTTTCCTGGGCTGCCTCGATCTGCTTCTTTACAGATTCTATTTCAGCCTGGGTGCTTGCAAGCTGAGAGGCAACGGTTATGTAAGCAGGGTTATCAGGTTTGTCTCCAATTGCTTCTCCACTTGATAATTTTAGTTTTTTTTCAAGCTCTGATATCTCTGCCTTTGTTTTTATAACATCTGGATAGATGTCTGAGTAGCGGGTCTTAAGAAACACGAGCCGCGCTCTCAACTCCTTAAGTCTTTCCTTATCAGGGTTTGCAAGGTCGGGTGGGATTCCAGCAAGTTGGGTCTTAAGAACCTCTTCCCTTTCTTTAAGCGAGCGAAGTTGAATCTCTAATTGTTCTAACATTCTTTCTGTTCTATCAAGTTCTTGAAGGTTGAGCTGAGTGAGTTCAGGCAGGGCATTTAAATATTTCTGTTTATAGGTGGCTATTTTCGCATCTAGGGTTGAAAGCTTAGATTGAACATCTTTAAGTTCTTCTTCAATAAACTTTGATGCCCCAACAGTCTTTTCTTCACGGGTTTTAAGATTTTCTTCAAGATAAAGTGATGCAAGCACATTTGCCACCTGCTGGACAACGCTTGGATTTTCTCCTTCGTATGAAACTGTAAATGCAATGGTTGCAGCAGACTGTCTTCCAGTTCTCCGATCCATTACCTCAGCGCTTATGGTTTCAAATTTTATATCCTCTCTCATCTTTTCAATTATTTCCTCAATTACCCATGTTTTACGCAGGTCTGAATATAGGTTAAAGCGATTGATTATCTCAAGGAGTCTCGAAGAACTCATAATCCTCTGATTGATGGCCTGAAGACGTTGCTCTGCATAGCTTGTCACAGTTGACATCACATATTCTTTTGGGATCTCTTGCTCCTCAATCAGTATTGTTGCTGTGGAACGATAAGTCGGTGGAATAGCTAAAGACACAATCAATGCGATTGCAAATAAAATTATGATAGGTAAAATGAGACTCCACTTTCTCCTCCCTAATATCTCTTTAAAATCTTTTAATGTTTT
>JBBIOI010000172.1:0-5401 GCA_037443425.1 Deltaproteobacteria bacterium | reverse complement strand
TTATTACCAAAATTTTCGTCAAGTAGATTCCAAAAATGATCTCTTAAATTACGAATTCCTTCATCATCTACATATTCTCTTGCAATTTCACAGGCCTTTCCGAGCCCAACAATTAAAAGGACATTTTCAGTTCCTGCCCTTCTGCCTGATTCATGACCTGCACCGTGGATGAGGGGTTCGATAGTTGTTCCCCCGCGGATATATAAAGCGCCTACCCCTTTAGGGGTATAGAGTTTATGACCGGCGATGGATAATAGATCGACCCCTAACTTATCTATTTTGGTCTCAATCTTCCCAACCGATTGAGCCGCATCCGTGTGAAAAAGGATGCCATATTTTTTTGCGATCTTTGAGATCTCTTCAATCGGTTGTATTGTTCCCGCTTCATTATTGGCATGCATCACGCTAATGAGAATTGTCTTTGAAGTAATGGCTTTCTCAATCTCTCCAGAATCTACTCTCCCATATTGATCCACACCAATATATGTGACCTCTGCTCCAATCTTTTCAAGAAACCTGCAAGAATTAATAACTGCAGGGTGCTCAATCTGAGTGGTGATAATATGATTACCTTTCTCTTTTAATGCAAAGAAAACCCCTTTAATAGCATGGTTATTGGATTCACTCCCTCCGCTTGTAAAGACTATTTCAGTTGGGCCACATCCGAGAAGATCCGCAACCTGTTTGCGGGCATTCTCTATTATTTCTTTAGCTGGAATGCCTGCCCAGTGAAGACTTGATGGATTACCGAAATGTTTTGACAGGAAAGGCTTCATTGCCTCCGCAACTTCCGGAGCAATTGGAGTACTTGCATTAAAATCGAGGTAAATCTGCTGGATTTTCATAAAATGATTCCTCTAATAATTTGTTTTAAAAGTTAGGGCTTTTTGTGGGCATGGCTCAATGCAGAGGCCGCACTTCAGGCAATCCCATTCTGGAATCACAACTGCATCACCCTCCTCGGGCCGATATTGCCACCGCTTGATCTGTATTGGACAGACTCCATCGCACTTTTTACACTCGTTACATTTGAAATCGATAGTCAGGGGATACTTCCCTCTTCCCAGCCAATTCCCCATCGTTCCTACGGGACAATAGGTGCACCAATTCCTGTGGTGGGTTGTGATTCCAAGAACAATTCCAACTACGGTTGTCACACTCAACATCATCACAAAGATCCGTCCCATACCATCAATGCTTGGCCATAGGCGTGGAATCTGGGTAAATAAGACTGTCATTAAAATTAACATGATGAGAATTCTAAAAACTGTGCTACGAAAGAAAAGTGGAATCTTCCTCTTTAAACTGATTCTACTTAGGAGAAGATCCCATGAACTACCTCGCGGACATAACCAGGCACACCAATATCTTCCCTTAAAGAATGCGATCCCTATCCCTGCCATCATGCAAAGAGGGAGGAGGTACCCTAAGATAGGGTAATACCATCCTACGATGACGGCTAGTGGTAACACCCACCAGAGCAGAAGTTGACGAAATTTTCGTTTTTTTATTGCATTTGTTAAAGGGTTCATTATCTTCACCTCCAGTTTAGGAATTTTTTGAACTTTGCTTTCAATGATAAATTAGCAGGGACTTCTAACATTTTTTGTATCATATCGATTATATGACTCTTTTTAAAATCTTCCCGTGAAAGGTATATTCGAAAATCTTTATCTATGAGGACATGATAAGGAACTGAACCTATTCCAAACTTCTTAAATACCTCTCCTTCAGGATCAACAACCACCGGATAGGTCAGTTGATATTGAGAAGTCCAAAAAGAGGCTGTGTTGGTAGTAATCAAAAAGGCACCAAAAATAGTAATGGTGGTTCATTACTCTTTTTGAATAAAAGATTAAGATGTTTTATTCAGGTAGATAGTGAGGGGAAATTTATCCACTTTTTAAGAGATCTCGAAAATTTTGTTTGACAGAGATAATGGTTTTTACTAATTTGAAAAATGTTTTTCGAATTCTTTTATATTCATGATAAAGAAGGACTTTACCTCTTCCCAAGGGAAATTGTATTTTTCTAACATATTTGGTATCGGGTCTTCGTCAGCATCTTCAAAATATGTGAGACTTCGTAAAACATGATAAAAATTAAGGCCAGTATTTTCAAATCTTTTTTTAAAAATAGTAATTGCTTGTTCAATAGTTAGTTTTTTCATTCTAATAACACTAAAGATATCATAGAAATCCTTTTTACTCCCCTTCTGAGAAACTGTTTTAAACTTCTCTGCGATGATATCTCGCCAATCTGCCACAGGCAAATCTTCAAAAATTATCTTTTCGTAAATAAGAGGAATATCATAATAAATAAAGGAACATCTCACCCCCTCAAGGGTTACTAAGAGCTTATAAGTTTCTATAATCACCTCCTCCTGAGAATCTGTCTTACTCTTTAAAAATAGAAACAAAGAATTTGGATCAAAAGAGGCATCGCTGAAAAAATCAAGATCTTGTGAAATTCTGTGGCCTATCTGAAGGGCAAGGCCAGTCCCTCCTGCCAAATAAAATTTATTAGCGTTAACCAAAGGAGTAATCTTCTTCAGAATGGCCTTAATCTTTTCAGGTAAGGTCTTCTCAAACATGTAATCTCCCTCTGAGGAATCCCAAAATAAGCAGACCAGAAATAGGCACTTTTCCTAGATAAACCTCTACTTTTCTTGATCACTTTGACAATCTTCTCTTTGGAATAGGTGCTGAGCATCCATTTAATATCTTCAATTTCTCCATAATCTAAAATCCGTCGAATGATATAAGGATGATGAACTTTTAACCCAACATCTTCCTTATTCACATCCCAAAAAAGCCTTTTAATTTTCTCTAAAATTTTATCTTCGTTTTTTATTTCTTTCAAAATATTTATTACCTAAAAATGAGCGATTTTTTTACTAATATCCTTTCCGCCCAAGGTGGATCCTCTTTGAGAGGATATTTATTAGTCATTGTGAGCGCTCAAAGGGTACGTGGAAATCTGACGAATTCGTTGCGAGCCCGCTGGGCATGGTAATCTCGGCAATCTCATGGATTCCTCGCCCGGAATGACAATTTGAAATAGATTGCAGGGGCTTTACCTCGCAAAAACAATCTTGAATCGCTCAATTTAGGTATTATTCGAGTCTTCAGCAATATTTTTTAACTATAAATTGGATTTACTTTTCAATGAAAGTATAACTAAATTATTATAGGTTTATCAATATAAAAATGATTCATTAAAATAAAAAGAGACAAATGAAAAAGTCTTTAAATGAGTGGAGTGAGCATCTACTCCTCCCCGCTTGCCTACCACAGACAGGGCAGGCAGGCGAAGAGCTGAGCGTGTCAATCTAAATTTTTAGCGGGATTTCTTATAGATAGTCTCTAAAAGAAGCTAACCTTTTAAGGCAGGGAGGGATACAGTGAAGGTTGAACCCTTATTGGGTTCGCTATCAACTTCGATCTTTCCATGGTGGGCACGGACAATCCACTGTGCAATGCTTAATCCCAGCCCCACTCCACCTGTCTGCCGAGACCTATCCACACGGTAGAACCGTTTGAAGATATTTTCTTGCTCCTCTTTTGGTATTCCAATGCCCGTATCCTTTATCTTGACGAGGGCCACATCTCCATTCTTTTCAAGACTTACATGAATTGATCCCACAGATGTATATTTGATTGCATTATCAATAAGGTTTGTAAAAAGCTGTTGAAGACGAATCTTATCTCCCATAACTGAAACCTCCTCCAGTGGGCCAACGATGAAAGAGATATTTTTCTGCTCCGATAAGACTTGAAAGAGGTTGCAGAGACTTTCCAACAAATAATCTAATTTCAGAGGTGACATTTTTAATTCCATCTGTGCAGAATCAGATTTTGAAAGTAAAATAAGGTCATTTAAGATTTTATTCATCCTATCGAATTCTTCAAGGAAATGGACTAGGGCATCCTGATATTCTTCAATTGTCCTTGCCTTAGATAAAAGGACTTCTGCCTCTCCCCTAAGCGCACAAATAGGGGTTTTTAACTCATGGGAAGTATCCGCTGTAAATTCAGCCATTCTCTTAAAAGAATCTTCCAGCCTCATAATCATCCCATTGATTGTATGGATAAGCTCATCCATCTCATCTCCTGTTCCTCTTGGTATAAGCCTTTCGCTGAGGTCTTTGGATGTAATATTCTTTGTTTTTGAAGTAATATAACTTATAGGAGAAAGAGACCTCTTTGCTAAAAACCATCCTCCAATTGAACCAAGAAAGATCAGGATCGGTAATGTAATGAGTATATTATTTTTAAAATTGGAGAGACTCTTTTTTACAAATTTTAGGTGTGTCCCCATATGGATAATATATCCTGAATAACCCGGGATCGGAATAAGGGTTGTAATGATTCTGTAAGGTCTTCGCCTTCCTTCTGGGCGAAAGTTTTCCCTTATCTCATCACCTTTTTTAACCTTCATCAAAAGGTCTTTGCCCGTAACATATCCAATCATCCCAAAATTCTTTGATGTGTAGAATTGGTCTCCCTTTTCGGTCAGGATCTTAAAAAAAACAGGGTAAAGGGTTCTTGCTTCTATATGGTTTTCAAAATCCTTTAATAAGTGCTTCTCTTCCGGGTGTTTTGCTAATATCTCTCGAAGTTCTTTTATTTCATCAAGTAAAAATCGATCTACCTCTTTAATAAGCTGATGCCTTAAGCGTAAATATAGAAACCCAGATATAATTAGGGCAGATATTAGAAATGTTAAAATATACCAGAGGGTTAGTTTAAAGTCAGTCCTCCGATAGAATTTAGCCCCTGTTTTCAAGGACATATCCAACCCCTTTTATGGTATGCAGAAGTTTCGGTTCAAAGTCTTTATCTATTTTGTTCCTTAAATGTGAGACATGAACATCGATAACATTTGTTGAGGTGTCAAACTGGTAATCAAAAACCTTCTCCAAAATCATGGTTCGTGTCAGCACCTGGCCTTGATTTCTCATAAAAAATTCAAGAAGTTCGTACTCTTTTGGAGTTAAATCGATCTTAACATTACCCCGAAAAACTCGGTGCCCTTCAATTTCTAATCTCAGGTTAGCAATCTGTAAAATTGACGAAGGCTTGCCCTCTTTTGTCCTTCTATGAATAGCCCGTATCCTCGCAAGCAGTTCGTTAAAAGAGAATGGCTTAACTAAATAATCGTCTGCACCTAAACCCAATCCATACACAATATCCCTCTCTGAATCTTTTGCGGTTAGAAAGATGACAGGGGTCAATATCCCTTTTGATCTCATTTCTCTTAAAATATCCCTTCCATCAACCTTTGGAAGCATGATATCGAGTATGACAAGATCATAATTTTCATGGAGGGCAAGATATAAACCCTTTTTCCCATCGTTTGCGACATCCACAAAATATGAATTTTCTATTAATCCTTTCTT
>JBBIOI010000171.1:0-5487 GCA_037443425.1 Deltaproteobacteria bacterium | reverse complement strand
ATTAAGCCTTAATGGAAAATTCATTACCTTTGAAGGGAGATCCTATAGGAGTAAGAAAACAGGAGATATTTAAAAGAATTTAGTTGATTTCAGATTCTTATGGATCAATAATCCCTCTTTAGCCTTAGGTGATTAGAGATTCAATGGAGAATCATTTTTTCTTAACCTTCGAAAGTGAGCCACCATTACAATCTTTGGCATCATTTTGATTACTACCTACAGCAGGGAAGCGTCAAAGTGGGAGAACTACCCCTGGCAACAAATGGCTCAAGAGCAGTTTAACCGAGTCTGCCTGGGGAGCCTCCAGGGCAAAAGGAACATACCTCCAGGCACGATATCATCGGTTAGCTTCTCGAAGAGGAAGAAAGAGAGCGACCTTGGCCCTAGCCCACACCCTCTTGATCATGGTTTATCATATTGTCAAAGAACAATGCACCTATAATGAATTAGGTGCCGATTATTTTGATCGTTTGAATGAACAATCCCTTATCAAACGTTTAACTTCAAGAATCGAGATGTTGGGCTACCATGTAATACTGGAAAAAGAACAATCAACAGCTTAATTTATGCTGTATTTACGTGTTAAATTTAACCATTTTTTACTATAAACCTCTATTTATCAGTCATTACGAGCCCGAAGGGCGTGGCAATCTCGTAGATTCCTCGCTTCGCTCGGAATGACAACCTTAAAGATTACTTCGGCTTTGCCTCGCAATGACAATCTTGAATAGTTCAATTTATATAAGAATTAAAGCTGCATTCCTGCGAAGGCAGGAATCCAGGGAGAAGAAAACCATTTAAAAGCAGCTGGATTCCCGTTTTCACGGGAATTACGCATATGAGGGTGGAGATTAAATTATGCTTCGAAATAAGTATAGCATTGAGATAAGGCAATGCTAAATAACTTGTCACGGGAAAAGAGATGCTTCCATGCACCAAGCACATTTTATTTTTTGACTTTTCAGGATAAATATGATATATTAAATTTGTAAGTTGTAGTAAGTAGTTGCTGAGATCAAAAAAGGTCACATAAAGCTCTACTTAAAGCTTATGTGACCTTTTTAATTTATAAACCAAAAGCTATTACAACTTACTTAAATTTTCTGGAAAGGAGGTGAGTTGTAATGGCTAAAGGTAGTGTAAAGTGGTTTAACGAAAAGAAGGGCTACGGTTTCATTTCAAGAGAAGATGGAGACGACGTATTCGTTCACTATTCTGCTATCAAAAGAGATGGTTTTAAGGTTCTTTATGAAGGCGATAGAGTTGAATTTGAAATCACAAAAGGTCCAAAAGGTCTTCAGGCCTC
Organism: Deltaproteobacteria bacterium; assembly: GCA_037443425.1. Taxonomy (GTDB): domain Bacteria; phylum Desulfobacterota; class BSN033; order BSN033; family UBA1163; genus JBBIOI01. The sequence continues at coordinate 4,181 of JBBIOI010000171.1, read as the reverse complement.
AAATGTTGTGGTTTTGAGCTAAAGCCCCCTGTTAAGGAAAGGCTTGGATATCTCCAAGCCTTTCCTATTTTCAAACAACTCCTCCTAACATCCTTTCAAATACAAATGATTAAAAGACTCCCCTTAATCTACCCTCTTTTTTATAAGTTCTTTTTTGAGAAATGGTAAAATTTTAATTAGTTAAAGTAAGTGGTTAAAAATAGAACACTTAATACTGTCAAAAAATTGTATAAAAATTGTTATAAAAAACCATTAAGGTAAAATATTAATGATTTCAAATAATTTACTTTTCCAAAACCTTGTTTTTTTGGTATATTTTTTGCTTACAAAAACTATTGTGGAAAATAGTAGTAGAAAGAAACTTGTTTTAAATTTAAGATGGGCAGTAATCGTACTGGTCTCTTATTTAATTTTGCTTGGAAAAGGCAAAGTAGTTGATACAAACCTTAGTTACCTAATTATTATAATTTATCTTGCCAGTAATATAATTCTTATCTTCTTTCCAAATAGTTTATTTTCTAATCAGAAATTCTTTTATTCCCTCATTATTTTCGATACCTCTATTGTATCTGTTGGAATGTACCTATCGGAGAAAATGATTACGGATTTTTACATAGTATTTTTCCTAATTATCATATTTGCCTCTATAACCAGGAATTTTAAACTTCTAATGATCATTGGGGCTTTTACCTCAGGTATCTATGGCTTACTTCTCTATTCGTGGGGATTACTACTTACATCCGATGGTGGGAGCTATTTTCTACGTATTCCTTTTATCTTTATTATGACAGCCTTCTATGGATATATCGTGCAAACTCTAACTAAGGAGAAACGCTATGAGTTGACAATCTCAGAAGATAAATATCGTAGCCTTTTTGAAAATGCAAATGATGGTATCATTATCATAGATGCAAAATCATTAAATATCATTGATATAAACATAGAAGTGGAAAGAAGTCTTGGATACAAAAGAGATGAACTCATAAATAAGAATTTCCTTACATTAATTAACCCTGAAGAGAAAAATAAAACAGAGACCCTTATTGAAAAATTGAAACAATTGGGTGGCATAAGAACTGATGAAGTTTCGTTGATTAAAAAAGATAGGTCAAGCATAGAGGTTGATATCTCTGCAAAAAAGATTGATTTAGGAAAAGAATCTTTTTATCAGGTGATATTTAGGGACTTAACCCAGCAAAGGATCCTTGAAAAGAAGATTAGAGAGAGTAAAAGGAATCTCGAGGCAATTTTTGATGGCATTCAGGATCAGCTTTCTATCCAATCACCCCAATACACTATTCTTAGAGTCAATAAAGCAGTTATAAAAAATTATTCAACCACTTTTGCAGATATCCTTGGCAAAAAATGTTACGAAGCTTATTATAATAGAAGCCTCCCCTGTGAAAAATGTCCGATAGCCATAACAATAGAAACCAAAAAACCAGCCTCTACTATCAAAAAGTTAACTGATGATGATAAAATAATTCAAATATATTCATATCCAATACTCGATGAACAAGGAAATCTCATTTCTGCCATCGAATATGTAAAGGATATTACAGAACAACAACGTCTTCAGGACCAATTGATTCAATCCGAAAAGTTGGCAGGAATAGGAATTTTAGCTTCAGGAGTTGCCCATGAGATTAATAATCCATTAAGTGGAATCATAGGGATGGCAGAATTAGCCTTGGAGGAGGATGATCCTGCCAGGCAAAAGGCATATCTTACAGATATTTTATCCTGTGCTCAAAGGATTGGTGAGATTACGAATGGATTAAGATCTTATTCAAGAATGGCCAAAAAAGAGGAACTCATGGAAATTGACCTCAATGAAATCCTGGAATCCTCCCTAAAAATGGTCAGTTTTGCCTTCAAAGGTGTTAAGGTAGATGTGGAGAGGCAACTTCAACCTAACTTAAAAATTAAAGCTAATCCAGGAGAGATTCAACAGGTCTTCGTCAATTTGATTACCAACGCATTTCAGGCAATGAATGGCAAAAAAGGGATGATTACTCTTTATACAAAATCATTAGAAGATTCAGTTGAGATTAAGATAAAAGATAATGGTATTGGTATTCCACAGAAAAATTTAAACAAAATCTTTGACCCATTTTTCACAACTAAGAAAGTTGGCGAGGGAACAGGCCTTGGATTGAATATTGTTTATAGGATTGTCACAAAATATGAGGGTAAGATCGAAGTGGAGAGTAAGGAGGGCTATGGGACTATCTTCACAATTAAATTTCCAAAGTGGAGGGATAGCTTATGAAAAATAAAAAGATATTAGTTGTAGATGATGAAGAAGTGATAAGAAGGTTTGTAAAGATCCAATTGGGAAAACTTGGTTATGATGTGAAAGAAGCTGAGGATGGACTAAAGGCTATTGAGCAATTGGCAAAAGATGATTTTGATCTAATTATTTGTGATATTATGATGCCCAAAAAAGATGGTTGGGATGTTATAAAAGAGGTGCGAGCAAACCCAAGGACAAAAGATATCCCTATTATTGTCCTTACAGCAAAGAACGAAGATACGGACATGTTTAAAGGTTATGAGATTGGGGCAAGTTATTATATGACCAAACCCTTTACTAAGGGACAACTTCTTTACGGCTTAAAGCTAATGTTTGAAGACACTGCATAATTGAACATAATCGAATATATCACTTAACCTTAGAATTTTTTATCCCTCCAGATAGGATCAGTATTTCTTAAAATTTTGATATCATTTCAAAGCCTGAAGAATTGCTCAATTAAGATTTATAAGATATAATTTTTTAGGACTTGACCTTTAATGGATAAATAAGTATATTAATAAATTAAGCGCCTGTAGCTCAGCTGGATAGAGCTACGGACTTCTAATCCGTGGGTCGGGGGTTCGAATCCCTCCAGGCGCGCCAATCATTTCAACAACTTACGAACCAGAAGTAACCTCCACTGCCTGCCATTGTGCTAAATTTGTACTAATTTTTTCCTCGAGAAAAGAGTGTCAGGTCTACACATTTGACAAAATGTTTGAAGGGGAATCTTTGCTTTCTTAAATCAAATATGAACAAAGAACTGAAAAGAGAGTTTAAGCAAATCTAAAAGGGCTTAGTAATGTCAAAAGTGTAGACCTGATAATCATATAAAATATACTGAGAATATTATATGCAGGTTTTGATCTTCATGGCAACAGTAATTATTTAGGGATTATTGATTCTGATAGGAAGAAGGTATTCAGAAAGTCAAGTTGACCAACCACCCACGCCATGAGCCACAAGAGGTTGGCTTGGAACCATGAGTTCTTTAAATCACCATTTGGACATGGCCTGGAGCTGAAGATTTTCTGTGTCCTGCTTGGCAGGACAGGGGTCGAAGAGGAGAGATGTTGTCGCTATCCTGTAGACCTCGATCCTGATGGGTGACTGGTGCCGCGTCAAGACGGACACCAAAACTCAAGGAAACTACGGCAAAGGGAAAGAAGTTGATGACTATTATATGGGTTATTTTTGTAAGAGATAAACCAAGCCTCTAATACCCAATGAGAAGCATTTCCTCCGAATAGAAAGGGGAGAAAACCGCGCTATCAAAAGACATTACCCTTTATCTAAATTGAGCGATTCTATATTGTCATTGCGAGGCAAAGCCGAAGCAATCTCTTAAGATTTGTCATTCCGAGCTAAGCAAGAAACCTATGAGATTGCCACGCCCTTCGGGCTCGCAATGACTTCATCGGATTGCCACGCACCCTTTGGTGAGTGCTCGCAATGACTGATAAATAAAGGATTTTAGTAAAAAATCTTTCAATTTAACACGTAAATACATGGTGGATGAAAATAAAAGATTTTTTTCTTACAATAGAAATAAGAAATACCTTTTTTGGAGTTTCCTGAGTTTTTATCCGAAGTGAAAACAGAGCTGAAAATCATCAAGCTTGTTTGGTTTAACTCCCCGCAATGCTGTCTTATCCGGATAAAGGAGGTTATAGATCCCATCAGCAATCGCATAGTTAAAAAAGCTTGGAACCCCAAAGAATCTTTTCGAAACAATAAAGATCCTTTCTACCAATGTTGTAGGTAGTAATGAAAAAGGCACCAAAAATAGTAATGGTGGTTCACCTCGAAATATAGTCTTTCTTTATCTCTTCAGATTTTTTTTAACTCCAGAGACAGGAAGAATTTAGTTTTTGCTATAGTA
>JBBIOI010000170.1:0-5614 GCA_037443425.1 Deltaproteobacteria bacterium | reverse complement strand
TATTTGTTTAAAGAGCGCGCAGTCAAACCAGAAGCAAAAATCCATCAAGGGGGCAGACACTGAAAAAGGACAGAAGTTACAGATGCTGGAGCCATCTCAACCGAATATATTGAGTACAGAAGTGGATGCCATGATAAAAGGAACTGTCACGAGTCAAGGTAAGTATGCTGACAAAAAGGATATTTGTGAGCTATATATCGGTGCGGATAGTTCCAACAGGTTACCCCATGAATATGGAAAGAGGAAGCCTATCGACCTCCGCATAGCAAACTTGATTTTTGAAGCTGGTGTTCATGAAACCAAGAACGGAATAGTCTGGATATCTTCAGTATTATATAAGAAAGAACCAAGAGGAGAAAAAGCAAGACTTGTTGACGTTCTCGCAGAAATCAACGTTAAGAAAGGAGATAAAATAAGAATTAAATCGAACGAAAAAGGCATTTTTCTCCTTGAGAAAATGTAGCACCCTATGATTAAAGAAATGCATAACAAATCACTCCAGCGGATGGCTTATAGCTGACAAAAGAGGCGTGTTCTATAAATAGTTGCTTTCCCTGTCGGTAAAGAGAAACCCTTGTTCCGTGTCCCTCACAGAGTCCCAATAAAATCTCTTTACCATCTCCAATCTTCTTAGCCCATTTTCGAGCCATCTCCGTTTTTGTTCCCTATATTTTTTAGCTCAAGATTGCTTCCTGGAAACAGTCTGGTGACAGTAAAAAATCGTCTAAGTTATTGAAATCATTGGCGGGAGCGACGGGGCTTGAACCCGCAACCTCCGGCGTGACAGGCCGGCGCTCTAACCAGTTGAACTACGCCCCCCATTGCTTATTCACATGGTAGGCGGAACAGGGCTCGAACCTGTGACCTCCGGCTTGTAAGGCCGACGCTCTCCCACCTGAGCTATCCGCCCTTTTTATTAATTTTATTTCTTTATTAGCTTTGTGTCAAGTTTATGCAACTTCAACCTCTTTTTCATAAAGGAGTATCGGGCTTTCTTTATTTAAAACAACCTCTTCACTAATTATACACTCCTTTATATTCGGTTGAGACGGGATCTCATACATAACATCAAGCATTATATTCTCCATTATAGACCTAAGGCCTCGTGCCCCAGACTTCCTTTTTAAGGCCTCACGGGCTATTGCCATTAAGGCACCTTCAGTAAATCTGAGCTTAACATTTTCAAACTCGAAGAGTTTCTGATACTGCTTAACCAATGCATTCTTTGGCTTCTTCAAAATATCTACAAGTGCCTCGAGGCTTAACTCTGTAAGGGTAGCAATCACTGGAAGTCTTCCGATGAATTCTGGTATCAATCCAAATTTTAATAGGTCTTCAGGCTGTACCTCTCTTAAGAGATCATCGATGCTATAATCATCTTTCGATTTTATATCAGCCCCAAATCCCATTGTCTTTCCACCGATTCTCTGTTCGATAATCTTTTCTAAACCGACAAATGCCCCTCCACAGATAAAAAGTATATTTGTTGTGTCAACCTGAATAAATTCTTGCTGAGGATGTTTTCTTCCGCCTTTAGGTGGAACACTGGCGATTGTACCTTCAATAATCTTAAGAAGGGCCTGTTGAACACCTTCTCCAGAAACGTCTCTGGTGATAGAAGGACTATCAGACTTCCTTGATATCTTATCAATCTCATCAATATAGACTATACCTTTCTGACATCTCTCAATATCGTAGTCTGCTGCTTGAAGGAGACTTAGAATGATATTCTCTACATCTTCACCAACATATCCAGCCTCGGTTAAACATGTTGCATCTGCTATTGTGAATGGAACATCAAGGATACGGGCAAGTGTCTGCGCAAGGAGGGTCTTTCCAGATCCGGTTGGACCAATTAATAGTATGTTTGACTTCTGAAGCTCTACATCGGTTGAGATTGATTTTGACTCGATCCTCTTATAATGATTATGTACTGCAACAGAAAGAATCTTTTTTGCATGCTCCTGACCAATAACATATTCATCTAATTTTGCCTTTATCTCAGCCGGTTTTGGGACGGTTAATTTGCCGGGTACAAATCTCTCCTCAGCTTCTTCTGCTATGATTTCGTTACATAATTCTATGCATTCGTCACATATATATACGGTTGGACCGGCAATAAGTTTTCTTACTTCATCTTGACTCTTTCCACAGAAAGAACAATGAAGAACGGTTCCATAATTTCCACCGTCGGACTTCATCTTTCACTCCTCTCTTTTATTATTAAGATTTTACGGGTCTTTTTTCGACCACTTCATCAATAATACCATACTCCTTGGCCTGATAACCAGTCATATAGAAATCTCTTTCGGTATCGGCCTGGATCTTTTCAATGGGTTGATTGGTATGTTTGGCCATGATCTTATTGAGTTCCTCTCTCATCCTCAGTATCTCTTTTGCCTGGATATCTACGTCTGTTGCCTGCCCCTGGAAACCTCCCATGGGTTGGTGGATGAGGATTCTTGCATGGGGAAGGGCATATCGTTTACCTTTTTCTCCTGCTGCTAAAAGCAGGGCAGCAATACTGGCAGCCTGTCCCATGCATATGGTAGAAACATGTGGTCTTATATACTGCATGGTATCATAAATTGCAAGACCTGAGGTAACGATACCTCCTGGTGAATTGATGTAGAGGTGGATATCTTTGTCAGGGTCTTCAGATTCCAAGAAAAGCATCTGTGCAATAACAAGATTGGCCACATCGTCATCAATGGCTGTTCCTACAAAGACGATCCTCTCTTTTAAAAGACGAGAATAGATATCATAAGCCCTTTCACCCCTGCCATCTCTTTCGATTACAATTGGTATCAGCGTCATAGGTCCTTTTGCACCCCTTTCAGATTCTTAAGTAAAAAATCTATTTAATTTGAAGTGATTTCAGCCCTCTCAAAAAGGAAATTTAAGGTTTTCTCCATTAACATCTCTTTCTTCAAATCGGTGATGAGTTCATTTCTTTCATAATATCTCTTTATCAAATCTAATTTCTGATTTGTCTCTTCAGAAAGCTCCTTAAAACGATTCTCAATCTCATCTTCACTTATAGAAATCCCTTCTTTTTCGGCGATCTTTTCAAGTATAAGCATGGTTCTAACTTGTCTCTCAGCCAGATCTTGATACTCTTTTAATAATTCATCTTCGGTAGTATCCAAATTCTTTAAAGAGAGACCTTGAGTAGCTAACCTGAGCTTGGTATTTGAAACAAGAATCTTTGCCTGTCTCTCAATCATGGACTCAGGAACCTCAAATCTATTTTTTTCGATTAACTGATCTACGATCTTTTCTTTCAATTGACGTTTCCATTCGAGTTCCTTTTCTCTTTCGATTTCTTCCTTTAATCGTGCCTTCAGTTCTTCCAGAGATGAATAGCCACCTACATCCATTGCAAACTCATCATCAATAGGAGGAAGTATCTTTTCTTTAACCTCTTTAATCCTTACATGGAAGGAGATTTTTTTGTTTGCCCATTTTTTGTATCCATAGTCTTTGGGAAATGAAATCTCTATTTCTTTTTCTTCATCGATTTTCATTCCGATCAATTTTTCTTCTAATTCTTTAATAAATTGCCCCCTACCAATCTCAACGCTGAAATTTATTGCCTTTCCTCCCTCAATAGTCTTTCCTCCTTCTTTTGCCTCATAATCAATTATAACATAATCTCCTGCCTGAACGGGTCTTTGTTCATTAACCGTTTTAATGCTGGCATGCATGTTCTGAAGATTCTTAAGCCTTTCCTCTATCTCTTCATCTTTAACAGGTTCCTTACTTGCTTCTATTTTTAGACCCAGATATTCTTCCAATTGAAAATCTGGTTTAACTTCAATAATAGCAGTATATTGGAATGATTTTCCTGCTTCAAGTTCTCCAGGATCTATCAATGGCGGAGATATTGGATTTAGATTATTTTCAGAGATAGCATTTTGATATGTCTCTTCTATAAGCTTCTGGATAACCTCTGCCTTCACGTAGTCCTTGAAATATCTCTCAAGAATACTCCTTGGGGCTTTTCCCGGTCGAAACCCTTTTATCTTTGCCTTTTTTTTCAGTCCTTCATATGCCGAATCGATCTCTTTTGAAACCATTTCAACCGGAATTTCAACCGTTACTTTCTTTTTCACAGGACTTATCTCTTCAATATTTACATCCATTATCGATTTACCTTTCTGATCTATTCTCTGGTGCCGAGGGCGGGATTTGAACCCGCACAGTCTTGCGACCACGAGATCCTAAGTCTCGCGCGTATGCCAATTTCGCCACCTCGGCTATAATATAATGGTGAGCCGTGCAGGAATCGAACCTGCAACCTACTGATTAAGAGTCAGTTGCTCTACCGATTGAGCTAACGGCTCACTTTTAATTATTTTTATCTAAATTGAGCTATTCAAGATTGTCATTGCAAGGCAAAGCCGAAGTAATCTCATTTTTATATAAGATAGCCACACACCCTTTGGTGAGTGCTCGCAATGACTTATAAATAGAGGTTTTTAGTAAAAAATCGCTCAATTTAGTTTTTATTTTATTATCTAATCTTCCGAGACTAAATTGTGACACTTTCTATAAAGAATTTCAACCGTATTAATTTTACTCATTAAAACAAGAACGCATTTGTATCTATAAAGTCTCTATTCGGGCGAAATCGAAGGTTTCCCTCTTTTATTAGGGATATGAAGGTGTTAAGTATTAAACAGGTTTTTACTTCTTATGATTCAATATCTTTTTAAGGCCTTTTCATGATTAATGGCAAGAAGGATGTAACAAAAAGTATTATGGATGTAATACGCACCAAAAAATTTTTATTAAACAGATATATTATATAATGAAGATATTGTCCTTTAATCAAATTATATTTTGGGGATCTATTCGTTTGATCTCTTTAATCAAATCAAAATGGGAATCGGTAGATATTATTTCTTTTATCCCATTATTTATCATCGAGGCGGCGTGAAAAGCATCCCTTACTTGAATTTCTGGATTAGATTTCAAAATTTCAAGTGCAAGAGAAATCTCTTTTTTTGTTATTGGAAAGACTTGAGTAGAAAGTAAAATTGCTTCGTTTGCAAGCCGAATCCCAAGACCAAGCTTTTTGATAGATTGATAACGATAAAGAATCTCTTGAATAATCTCGGCACTTAATATTGCGTTTATCTTTTTATCGCGAATTTTTTGGATAACCTTAATACATGAGGGCTTAAGAGGATGGTCTGTTCCTACAGAGTATATAAAAATATTTGTGTCGATGAAAAATTGGGGAGTTTTCATTTGTGAAATACATGCTCCCGAGCAAGTTCTTTCTCAAATTCTTCCCATGTCTCAGGAACAGGAACAGGAGGCAAGGAAAGCAATCGGTCAGCAGCCTCTGCAATTTCACGCTCCCTCTTTTTCTTGAGGTGATACTCTTCAATGGCTTCACGAACCAGAGTTCCAATTTTTTTACCTTTTTGGGATGCGATCTCTTGTAGATCTTCATATTGTTTTTCGGTAACTAACACCTGGATTTTTTTAAGATATTTAGGCATAAGAAATCCTCTTAGACTATTATTAAATTAATAATATTTTAAAAATACTATTTTGTCAAGATTATTTATAATAATCTCTGAAAAAGTCTTTAAAAGACTGG
>JBBIOI010000169.1:0-5619 GCA_037443425.1 Deltaproteobacteria bacterium | reverse complement strand
AGATTCCTTAGCACCAAAGTCGAAGAGCCAGTGAGAGCCATCAACAATCTTCCACCTTCCGCCTACATTCTTGACCTCGATTGTCTCAGGGTTAAATGAAACACAATCCTCGCCAGAAAAAGGTCCGACAGGAGGAGCACCTGAAACAAGGAGGTACGAAAATGATGGATGTGGTCTTCCAACGAAACAGGATTGATTCACGCGATAATGCTTGATAATGCTAAGAGAACGTTCTGCTTCATTCTTCTTATCACCGAAGTCAAATACCCAGTGACTTCCGTCTACGATCTTCCACCTTTCGCCAATCTGTTTGACCTCAGCCGTTTCAGGATTAAAAGGGACACAATCCTCCCTAACGGGCTCTCTTGCTGCCTCGGCTTTGCACTCAATCCTGAAATTGGCCTTATTTGATTCCACATCCTGGGGATACACCACCTTTATAGCCTGCCATCCCTCATAGGTGGGAAGGCCTGGACCGCCGAGGGTCCATGTTGTATTGACGGCTTTTGAGCCATCTCTTTCAAAATTGATGGTGTTCACCGGCGCAAAGGCACCGTCACTTCTTATGAACTTATACTGGACTCTCAGAGGGGGTCTTCCAATATTCGTCACAGTAATCTTCCCGTGAAATTTGATTGTGACAGGACACCTACCAGAATAAATCTCAGGGATTGCCTTCAATTCTGCGCTTATCTTCGGTTGCGCATAAAGGGCCTCCGAACCACTAAATAAGAATAAAGCGAAGATTAACACGAGCAAAACCGTTTTTTCGATATTCTTTTTTGACATGTCTTAAACCTCCTTTCTCTCGTTCTTCTGAGTTTTTGTTTAATAACCCCACCCCATCTCCCCTTCATTTAAGAAGAGGCTAACTAACCTTACCTTGGCCACATAGTTGGTTCTTTCCTCTGAGTTTCACGGGCCTTTGGCTTTATTAATTAAGCTTTTTAAGTTTTAAATTTTTTTTATTTTGACGCAGTAAGTACAAAAAATATTCAGAAATAAACCTTACTTGATTAAACGAAAATCCTTTGGAACCTCAAAAATCTCAGGATTTATTTTACCTTCTTTTATTTTTCTCAATTCCTCAATTCCATCATATAGTGTTGTTTACCTTTATCATAGTTTATCAGTTTTACAGGAAATCGGTATTTCTTTGAAATCCATGCAATCTGAACCAAAAAATCACCACGGCTTTGATCTCAGGCCATGTCTGAGAAGGTTTTTAGGATTATACTTTTTGCTATGCCTACCAGATCCATTTTAGGTTTCATTTATAAAACCTAAATTGAGCTATTTTTTATAAAAAGCCTTTAATTTTTCATTGGAAGCACCCAAAGGATTCGTGGCAATCTCAAAGATTCCTCGCTCCGCTCGGAATGACAATTTAGTGGAGATTGCTTCGGCTTCGCCTTGCAATGACTAACTTGAATCGCTCAATTTATGTAAATAAATCTCTTATCACCCAACCAACCCTCTTTACCTTGAAATTATTTCAGAATCTTGTATCTTTTAATAAAGGCCCCTCCGTCATCCAGTGCCATCTGAAATATATAGCCCTCCTCAGAAACCCGGACAGAATGATAGATTTCGTGAGGCATCTTCTGGACAAAGAGATTTACTCTTTTTAATTCTTTGCCTTCAGGTGTTAAAACTAAAACAGTATTAAACCACTTATTTTTATCCTCAAGAGCCGCTGCAAGATAGATTCTTCCGGATTTATCGTCCCAGATTCCCATAAGATTTCCTATGTACATATTAAAAAATAAAGTAATCTCTGGCTCCCATTGAGAAAGACTGTCCTGTTTCGAACGATAAATAACTGCAGTGGCATCTCCGATTATTTCAGCTCTAATCAATCTTCTTCCATCTGACGAAAATCTCCCAGGAACAGATATTCTGTTTGTATCCATGGTTCCCTCAGGCATTGCAATCCTTACTGACCTATCTCCAAGAATTGCCCATATCCCGGCGAATTTCCCTCTTTTCACATACATTATCTGAGTTACCTCTGGCCCATAAGGAATGAGCCTTCCCTCAAGAGGAATAATGTTCAAGGTCTTACCTTCTGAATCAAGTATATATACTGACTTCTTTATAGCGTTATCGAGAAGGATGATCTTACCGTCCTGTGTAAGGGCGATATCCATAAAAGTATCTAAAGGTATAGGGATTGTCTTAATCCTCTTTCCTCCTTTGAAACATTGGATACGGGAGTTTACCTGATCAAGAATATATATCTCTCCTTTTTCACCAATGGTAAAGCTCATAGGCCCTTCAGGGCTTGCCTCCTTCGGAGTGAGGATGCCAATATCATTAGGACCAGAGCCAAACTTTGCCCTTACTACTTCGGTTATACTGACCTCTATGCATGCTATAGATTCTGCAGGCTGGATAAGACAAAGCAAGGAAAATATGACAATAAAAAAGGCTCTCAGCACTTAATTTCTCACTTTCTCCTTGGTATCCCAGGTATTTGTGGCATCTGTGGAAGCTGTGGAAACTCAAACTTCTCAGGAGTTTCTGTAATTAAACTCTTTGCGCCGGTTCCATATCCAAGTAGAATCATTTCAAATTCCTTAGACTGTGATTTGACTATTCCATAAGGAGAAACATCCTTATGAATCCAGGCATCCACAACCGCATCTGGATCCTGATACTGCAAATGTTTCACATTAAATGTTCCAGCAGGAACTCTGATTGTCTCCATCCCTTTATCAATAACCTTACCTGGTTTCCCTTGGACTTTCTGAGGATGACCCGTCATCCCGACTGGCATCTCCATAGCAGGTTCGTTTCCCATCTTTACAACCATCCTCTTTACGTTCTTCTGATCTTCCGGATTTCCGGAAACAAGCATCTTGGTGATAACCTTCTCTTCGCCTTCTACTTCCATCACTGTCTCATACCAGTACGCATCAGCTTCCTTACCAACAATGGCAATCCTCATCTTTGAAGATGGCTCGCCTTTTGCGGTTATCTTGTATTTTGACCATGCACCCACCACAGGTTTAAATTCAGAATAGAATTTAGGTCCCTTCTTTCCAAGCTGGGCATAAACAAAATGGGCATTGACAAAAATGAGGGTAAAGAAAACTAAGAATACGAATCTTTTCATATCTAACCTCCTCGTTTATTATGGTTCGAAAGGCTCACTACTGGTTCGACAGGCTCACCATGACAAGATAGGGAATGTCACCCTGAGCCCTTCGATTTACTCAGGACAAGCCTGTCGAAGGGAATGTCACCCTGAGCCTGTCGAAGGGTGACCCCTCGATAACTTTGATAGCCTCTCATAATCACCCTGCATTAAAGCCTCTTTTTTCCTCCTTGTCCAACCTTTTATCTGCTTTTCCCTTGAGATAGCGGAAGCAATATCTGAAACCTCTTCAATATATACCAGTACTACTGGCCGTCTGTTGTGAGTAACATATAAATTATGGTCTAAGAGTCCAGCCAAGTGGTCGTGCACAGAATTCCCTTTTTGAATTAACTTTATAAGGAAATCTTTCAAAATCCACGAATACTGTGAAACAATGGTCATTTCTCTGGAAAAAATATCGAGTATATGGAAAATAAACCTCTGCGAATCCGCTTGGCAAAAAGACATCTATTATTTTGGTCACTACTTGATCTTTATCTAAGATTAAAATATTGGTCCGTATAGGGTAACCTTCGTTTCTCATTAAGGCTTTAAATTTTATCTCCTGGCCAGGAAGGGCAGGGTCTGGAAACATCTCAAGATCCTCAACAAATATTGGCCCAACTAATTGAGGCTGTAAAGTCCAACCATAATAAGATCTTCTTGCACAAAATTTCTTTGCTGCATCAATTGGCCTTATTGTTCGTTCTATATCTACCTCAATGATAAAACAGTGCTCATCGCGTGAGAACCGATAATTGGATTCCGGAAAGATTATTTGATTATATCCAGGATAAATGCGAATATCGTGAATACTGCTTATAACCCGGTCTTTATCCTTAATAAAAAGGCTTAATTTTGCTGAATGTGATGATTGGTTGGAGATCATTACTTGAAAACTTATACTCTGACCTTCACGAACAGGATCTGGTTTCATTTCGAGTTGAATGATTTTCAGATCGGTGGAATCAAGTCTTGGTCTAAATGATTCAAAAAATTTATCTGGTTGTGAGTTTGTAACCTTGGGTAATAAAAGAATAAATAAGATCAAAAATAAAATATATCTATTCATATAACCCTCATATATCATTTAAAAGAGGATTTGAGACAAAGAACCTTAAATATTTTTTATTGTAAATGTAGACTGCAGAAAATTGATTAGTGATATGTTGCCCTTCAGGATCAATGAAGGAAGAAGGAGGATTACCCTTTGGGGGTGGAGTAGATGGTGGATAGGAAGGTTGTGGATATGCTGGAGGAGTATAAGGCGGAGAAGATGGAGGTTGTTGAGCAGGGGGTGGGTAATTATATGGCTGAGAAGGTGTGCTCGAAGGAGGATAAGTTTGAATAGGTGGTTGAGATGGATAGGGAGATGGAGGCATTCCAGGTGTTCCAATTGCTGGCGGCGCTACACCGGGCTGTCCTATTCCTGGTGGAGGAATCCCAGACGTTCCGTAAGCAGCTGGAGGCTTAACAGTAGGCAGAGGAATGCCTGTTGGGATTTTATTGAAAGTGTATCTGTCTACCTCTATTACCTGATCCCATTGAAAACCATTAGCCTGAAATGTTTCGGTATCAGGTATATAACATTTTCTACCTCCTCTGATTACATAGGTTTGAGCTTTACCCTTGAGTCTGATTAAAGTCCCGTCAGGATAGGGAGCTATAATCTCTTTTGACCAGAGAGGTGGCCCTTCTGGAATACTCATCACACTCTGGGCATCAAGCTCTTTCACATCCTCAAGCTTAAATCCCATCTGGTGAAAAACCTCCATGCTCGCAATGGCACGGCGCTGGCCATTTTGTATAAGATAAATTTTCTCTTCTCCCTGGATTCGAATAAGATCTCCATGCTGTTGAGCATTTAATGTCTGATTCTCAAAAAATAAAATAATAGGAAGTAAAAAGAGAAAAACCCCTACCTTCAATCTAATAAAATTTGTTTTCATTTCACCTCCATATAAAATCTTTCTCAGAAAGAGAACAAAGTTTTATGGATTTTCCGAAACGGTTGCCTTACCGAGCCAACCCTCTTGCCCATCCTCGAGCCTGACCTTATACCAATTGCCATGTTCTTCAACGACCTCAAGGGCTGTACCTTTTTGAATTTGGGCCATCACTTTAAAATTTGTTCCAGGTCCCTCACGGAGGCCGACCTGCGGCCATTTCACAAAAACCACCCGAGAAGAGGGAGCCGACGCTTGAGGTGACGCCTGAACCGGCCCTCCCATCTTGGGCGATGTAGGAACTAATCCAGATGGACTGGGGGCTCCTTGAGGTTCAGGTGTGACCGAACCTCTAAAATACTTCGAGGGTGTTTTAGCAACTATTAGTTTAACTGCATTATCTATTGCTATTCTTACTGCCTTTTCCATAGGGGTATTTGAGTATCCAGATAAAGAGCCTGCAAGAGTGCCCCTGGATAAACCAGCCAATCCTTCAATATCTGTTGCTTTACCTTCAACCTGCTCTGAGGC
>JBBIOI010000168.1:0-5663 GCA_037443425.1 Deltaproteobacteria bacterium | reverse complement strand
TGGCTTAATGAGTTTTCTTCCTTTTCTGAAGCGAGGCAGAAGATAGGGGGATGGATAGAGACTGATTATAATAAGTTTTATGTTCATTCTGGGCTTGGGTATCGGAGTCCTGAGGAGTTTGAGAAGTTTTATTTTGAGCAGAAATCTTCTGATGGGGGTATAAAAGGTGTATACTTAGATATGGGTTGGTCAGAGAAAACCGTTTATAACGCAAATGGTGATTGGGTATCGGAGTCCTGAGGAGTTTGAGAGGTTTTATTTTGAGCAGAAATCTTCTGATGGGGGTAAAAAAGGTGTATACTTAGATATGGGTTGGTCAGAGAAAACCGTTTATAACGCAAATGGTGAGGTCGTTTTTTGATGGATCATAATCCTCCACTTCAAAACCTTAAAAAATGTCTTGAAAAATGGATCGCACTTATGAAAACTCCGTAGCCTTGACCACCATACTCCTCAGGAAAATGGATCCCAATAAAACTAAGCCTTGCTGCCTTTTTCCATATCTCCCTGGGAAACTCATGCCTCTGCTCAAGTTCAAGGTGTAGGTAGTAATCAAAATGATGCCAAAGATTGTAATGGTGGCTCACTTTCGAAGGCTAAGAAAAAATGATTCTCTATTGAATCTCTAATCACCTAAGGCTAAAGAGAGGTATTATTGATCCATAAGAATCTGGAATCAACTAAATTCTTTTAAATATCTCCTGTCCTGCCTCATGGACCCTAAAGGAAAACACTGGACTATTTTTCAATGAAAATTTACATCCGGACTTGCGGAGTCCGGTATAAATAGCGGTTATTACGATTGGTTTTAGGTATTTCGGACAAGCATCAATGAGCCGTCTAACCTCATGAGGAGATCCACATAACTCTCGTCAACCCTTTTATAAGGTTCTGGTAATACATGAGGTCTAAACTCTCCATTTCGATCCCTGGGGACATTGAGATTGAGTTTAAAAGAACCTGCGCTTAGGGATCTGGGATAATATCCATTGCCCTTATTGTTGGAACTGCTCTCAAGAAAGACCTTTCTTTCACCCTTCATGATTGCTTCAAGCATTTCTTCTAAGAATTGAAGCATTGCTACCTTCTCCTGAGAGTTTAGTTTTCCTTTGAAGTGTTTCTTCAGTACTTCTTCAATTGCTTCTTCTTTAATCCTCTCAAAAGTTTCCTGATCCATCCAATTTCCTCCTTCCCATAGTTCCTACCCAAGACACAATATTATTTTAACATCCCCAGGTGGAGTATGATCCGAATAAGCTCTTTCACTATTAGGTGGGGAAGCGGAACCGGGATTGGGGTTGGTTAGAAACCAAGAGATTTGATTGGTAGGCTTTTCCACCAAGGATATAGCTGGATTGGAATATCTGTCTGCCTGATCTGCCCATGCCATGAGCCTACAAGGGGTTGGCTAAAAACCATAAGTCTTGTGATCCAACGTTCTGGACAGGGTATGGAACCGACGGTTTTCTGGGTCTCGTGAAGGCGAGACAAGGGTCTCGGAGGACCTAAATCCTGATGGGTGACTGGTGCGGATCAGTGAATGATTCGCAAACCTAAAAAATAGAAGTAGCGGGTGTGGAAAGGGGAGGCAGAAGAGTCCGATCTGGCGGTTGGCATGTCACCCTGTAAAAGAACTTAGCTTCTTAAAGGAGAAGTATTTTCTCTTGACAGGTGCCCTTTAATGGGTGACCCTCGGCTTTCTATTTTTTATTTATTCAGCCTTCTTTATATCATTTAACCATCTCTTGGTCCCTTTATTGCTTCTTTAGCCTTGTCAGGGTGAAGTTGAATATGCCAAAAATATTGTTGAGTAGGCATCTTTTATAACCTCCTTTCAGCTAGCATCGTACTGTAGTAAATGAAGGAATTGAACAACAAAATCTACTGCCGATTCTGTGGTAAATATTGCGATAAAGTTTACTTCAGTGGTCATAATGTCTTTAGTTTCAATATATACAGTGAAAATTTTGATTTACATCTTCATATTTTTTATGAGATTAAGATGCTGCGGGACGGATACAATATTCTGTAACTCCACATAAGTGACATCTTGGATTTTTTTCAAGACATATACCGTCATCTAAGCCGAACGGTTCTTCAGCACCCTTTTGCCCATATTTAACGAATATAATATCGATGTATCTTATTGGTAATCCAACTGTTGTAGCGATTTCTCTGCCAACCTTTACTGTTTTTTCAATATCATTCTTATCATCGATTAAACCAAGTCTGTAAAGGATTCTGCATATTACTCTATCCGGCTTCCAAACATTTAGTCCCATATCAAGCATAAAATGATAAGCTGTCCGTTCCTTTAAGAACTTGAATTTCATAAGATCTCTTTTTAGTGCTTTGAGTGTTTCTTCTTTATCGAGATCTCCGAAAGACTCAATGTAAATTTTAAACGAACCATAATTCTTTACTATTTCATCGAACATTTTAGCATTCTTAATACAAGCCCTGATTTTTCTCTCATTGCAGATGACATCCTTATCATTTATTATTTGTTTTATATTGCTTTCTCCGTATTCCTTTACCTGTTTGTAGTTGTAAAAGTATTTTTTTATGGTTGGTAGTCTTTGTGTAACTGTGGCTGCTGTCATACCTGTATAAAAAATGACTTGAACCATTTTCCAATAAAGCTCTTCATCTGTATCATATTTATAATTAAAATTTTTAAACCTCCCAAAATATCTGTCAAAATCCTCATTTGAAAGGGAACTTTGTTTTCTCAGGGTTGATTCTAATTTCCAAAATAAATCTTTGAAATCTATTGCCTTTGAACGTGACAAAATAATCTGGTTTTCATTCATTTCTAAAAATCTGAAATCAAGCTTTACTCCACAAGAAGCACAAAACCTATGATTTAATAGGACTTTACTACCACAATGGGGACAGAACCTAAATTTCAGCATATCTTTCATTTTTTAGATACCTTGAAGTCAGTTCTTTATCCTTGATTGAATTGCATTAATGCTAATTACTGTATCAATAGTGTAGAGTTAATATAAAAACGAATTCTGCCTTTGCCATAATCCTTTTTGAAAACCTTAAGCGAAAAAATATCTCATCCATAAATCAAGTATCAATAGTGTAGAGTTAATATAAAAACGAATTCTGCCTTTGCCATAATCCTTTTTGAAAACCTTAAGCGAAAAAATATCTCATCCATAAATCAAATTCTAATTTATTGATATTTTATTTTTCTTCTCCTTCATAAGAAATATCCATGTTTTTCCCTTTTTAATTTTCTGTTCCTTTGAAATCCCATAAACCCAATTCTAACATTATTTTTTTTAAAACAGAATCTTGATTAGCCAAATAATATGCACGAGAACCCACAATTTTTGAAAATGATCCTATGGGGAGTCTGTCTGATGTTGCTCCGTAAAGAGATTGAACTAACTGATCCGATGAGTAACAAATAAGGTCTAATAAATTTAAAAAAGCAAGTATATGTGCCTCGTGAATATCAACATTTTCAACAATATCAAAATATTCAGTCTTAAGGAATAATAAACCTTCCTTCTCATTTTGAATGCCTGTATCTCGATAAACAAAATTAGGATTAGGGTGCATAAAATTATCATTGAGGCGCTTCAAAACTTGCTGGAAATCGGCACTTCTGGGAAGCATTTTTGAGATCAACTTTTTCCCCTCAAAAGTTTGCCTATAAGCCTCCGGATCAGCCTCTCGGTTTCTCCAGATATTTGCGTTATTTGGATCGTCTACAAATTTGCCAAGTATTAATAAAGATTCTAAACCAGGTCTGAATGACAACCAGCAAAGAAAACTTTGGTATGAAGCAATATGCTGGAAACCATAGATGGAATGGCGGATCAGTAAGTTAACAAAGGGGAGAAGACCTACGTGAGAATGGCCAGACAGGTCTTTTTCTTTTCCAATACGCCCCCAAATTGATTCAAGAGAGCGGATTATTATATTAAAATTAGGCAAATAAGTATCTTGATAATTTTTTAAGAAAATATTGAAATTTGAATTTACCGTTGAAATATATTTTATGAAATCTGGTATCATATGACTAAAGTCACGTTATGTTGAAATCTGCAAGAGAAATTCCTTCAGCTTGCTAAACGCATTATTGTCCCAAGGCCAATACCCTTCTTGAGCAGCTTCTCCTAATCTCTTCCCTGCTTCTGGTCTCGAAGCCAAAAAAACTTGAACTTTTGCTTTGGATAAGTTTCTCGGTAAAGTAAAATTCTCTTGTTGAAGACATTTAAAATAGCCCTCTACACAAAAAAAAGAAGGATCATTTGAAACTGCATTAATGCAAACATCTTCTAACATTCCAGGGGTTTTCTCATCAGGTAAAATCATTACAGTTATGCGAGGTTTAAAGCCAACTGGCTTTAAGGCTTTACTGGGAACAGGAAGGCCCGAATCTTGTAATGCTTTTTGAACACTTTGGAAGGCAGAATCAGGATTTGTATTTGCATCTCTTATTATTCCCAATGACTTAATCTCAGAAAAGCGAGTCGTTGATACCAGGGCTTTTAAGTTGTATTTTAATCTTGTTTTCCCACCAATAGGCAATATTTGAATTCCTTTAAGACCAATATAATTGATAAGAGCATCAAAAAACTGTTCTTCATCTTTACCTTCGACAATAAGTACAGTAGGTTGTAAAATTGCAAGTGCCATTAACGAACCTCCAATCCTGTCTCAATCGCTGCTTCAAGTGTCTCCTGATCATAACTAATAGCTCTTATACAACCTTCAATACGTTCTAATCGATGTAATTTAAAATCATAAATACCATTTTCCTTAAAAGCATTATGAGCTGCTTCAATACATTCTCGGCTGTGTGTTGTGGCAAAAATTTGAGTATTAAATTCGCGAGCAGCTTCTCCAATAGCTAACCATATTTTTGGAATAATAGTATGATGAAGACCATTTTCAATTTCATCTATCATTACTACACCATTAGAAGCATTACCAATAGCTAATACTAGACTTGCAACACGAGCCATTCCTTCTCCCATAAAGGGTAAAGGGAAAAGTCGACCAATACCTATATCACCGTTGAGAATGGGTACTCCACCTGATACAATTACCGAAAGTTTATTTAGCCGTGGTTCAACTATTTTAAGGGTTCTTAATAACACATCTTGCCTCCCAATTATTTCAAGTTTTCCGAAACGTTCTGAGTCTTCTTGTAAAGATATTCGGATTCGAGCACCAAGAAACATGGCTGGGAATGGAGGAGGTGGAGGAATAGGCTCAGTCCGTATACCCTTTGGATCTATAATCATGTAATAGAGGTTACGCTGGTCTCCCTCAATAGCTTCGAGCTCAAGTACTTTAGAAGTTGTTGAAGAAAGAGGAATACTTTCCGACCTATCTTCTCTTTGCCAAGAAAATTTTTGGATTTTACTAAAATCTTCTGGTTTGTGAATATACCTCAACCGAAGTATTCGTCGCCCAGTTTCGTTTTCTCCTTGAAATTCAATTTCATTTGATACATCAAAATTTCTAAAAATTGAATCACATGGAGATTCACCCCAACGCCCGAGTTCAAATTTAAGGTTCTTCTCCAATTTAGTTGATAGAAAATATGGTTAAGTAGTGGACATCGGTATCTTTTCTGGTTAAATCATTTTTCTCATTCAAAATAAAACCAGAGGAGGATAACCGATGCCCAA
>JBBIOI010000167.1:0-5690 GCA_037443425.1 Deltaproteobacteria bacterium | reverse complement strand
CCTCAATAATCGTCTTTCTCAAACCTCCCTCTTCGAGTTTAAAAAGACCGACGGCTGTTGTTCCTCCAGGAGATGTCACCTTTTCACGGAGGATTGCTGGATGCTCGCCGGACTCCATAAGCAATCTAACAGAGCCCAGAACTGTTTGAGTAGCAAGGATTGAGGACTCTCTCCTTGATATTCCAAGCAATACACCAGCCTCAATCAAGGCTTCGATCACTAAAAATATGTAAGCAGGGCCACTTCCACTCAACCCAGTTACAGCATCCATGTGTGATTCGTCAACAGTTATCGTCTTACCAACACAGTCAAATATACTTTTTACCAATTTAATATCTTCCTCATTGGCAAGGCCTCCTCGAGAGATAGCAGAAGCCCCTTGCCCAACCGTAACTGCAATATTTGGCATAACCCTTACCATCCTTAGCTGTTTCCGAGCGTAAGCCTCTATTGCAAAAAGTGGTACACCTGCAGCAATAGAAACAATCAGTTTGGAGTCATCCAGATTTTTTGAAATCTCTTCGATTACTTCTTTTAAGGATTGGGGTTTTACACACAGGATAATTGGATTACAAAGATAAGAGAGTTGAAGATTATCCTTTGCCTTTCTAATCTTATAATTTTTTATTATTGAGTTAATCCTTTTTTCATCTATGTCAAATGCCATAATACGGTCAGGATTTATAAATTTAGCCTTTATCATTCCTGAAATCAATGCCTCACCCATATTGCCTGTCCCGATAAATCCAAATAATCTCCCCTTTTCCATCTCTTCCCTCTCTAAAATTATTTTTTGGTAATCTTTAAATTTCTACAATTGATTTTTCCTTTATTTATTACCATAAACTTTTAATTTTTTCTATGCAAATTTTTTTAGTAAACATCTTTTTCCCATGATGAGGTTATATTGGCGTACCTGGCAAATTCTTTAGGGCAGCCTTGCCAATATGTATCCCATTCTCCATTTAGCTTCAAAAGTGGATTATCATTCCCCTTGTATTAACTCGTACCTCGGCTCTTAAACCTCCAAGACTCAGTCATTGCGAGCCCGAAGGGCGTGGTAATCTCATAGAATTCCTCACTCGGCTCGGAATGACAATTCAAAAGATTGCTTCGGCTTTGCCTCGCAATGACAGTCTCGAATAGTTAAAGAAGAATTAAAGCTGTCATTCCTGCGAATGCAGGAATCCAGAGAAAAGAAGACCATTTAAAAACATCTGGATTCCCGTTTTCACGGGAATGACGTAGGTGAGGGTATGGCACATGAAAAATTAAAGCATGAAGGTATCTGATAAAATCTTAAAGTAAAAATTTAACCTGTCCTTTACCATCTAAAGATAGAATTAAGAGACCTCCGAAAAAGTCTTTTGATTAGACTGGTGAGGTAGGGTTCAAAACCCTTCGAATGCGGGCTTTTAATGTTTAAATTGCTAACAATCGCTTTAGAAAAAACCCAATTATTTTAAGGGGATTTATCAATATTGCTAAACTAATAAAGGTATCCGCTCGAAGGCTTTTTCACCCCACCTCCCCATTTATGAAAGAATTTTTAAATAGTTTTTCAGAGGTCTCTTAATTTTTACGCATGAGATGAGTAACTGCCTTTTCAAGACCATCCAGTGTTAACTCAAACATCGGAAATATCTGCTGAATACGCATTATCGTTTGGATGTATGGCCATTCAGAGGCCCTAACAGGATTGAGCCATGCAGAGTGGGGAAATGTCTTGGCAATGAACTCGAGTCTCATGTAACTTGGTTTTCCAGATCTTTCTCCAACATATATCGATCCATCTGTTGCCATAAGTTCGTAAGGAGCCATGCTTGCATCTCCTACTATTATAAACCTTGTTTCTGGATCAAACCTGACAAGTTCATCTACTGGAAATGGTTTAAAACGTCTGGGTGGATCTTCCCATAAATAATCATAGATAGTGTTGTGAAAGAAGAAGGTCTTTAGGTCTTTAAACTGTGCCCTTGCATAATTGAAAAGCGTTTGAACAAGTTCAACATAAGGATCCATTGACCATCCACCATTATCAATAGCAAGGATCACTTTTAGTCGGTCTTTAAGACTTCTGTCAAACACAATCTCTATCTCCCCACAGTTCTTCATTGTTTCATATATGGTCTTCTCTATGTTGACTTTATCCTTTGGTCCATGGGGAACCATATTTCTTAATCTCTTTAACGCCTCGCCAATCTGGGATTCATTAAAAGGTCCTTCAACTGAGTAATCCTTATATCTTCTCTCCATTGCAACCTTGATTGCAGACCTATTTCTCGAAACCCCTCCAACTCTCATTCCACCAGGATGATACCCTGAATGACCTACAGGAGAGGTACCGCCAGTTCCAATCCACTTACTGCCTCCGTGATGAGCTTCGGTCTGTTCTTTTAATCGGTCAAGAAAATATTGAACAAGCTCTTCCGGGCTTAACTTCCCCAACTCTTCTTCATTTATACCCAAAAGAGAGGCAAGTTCTCTGGGATTCTTTAACCAATCTTCTAAAAGTAAACGGGCAATCTCCGAAAGCTCAAATTCATCAGGTTCTTTAAGTTCAACCCCTTTGAAATGATGGGCAAACACCTGATCATACAGATCAAAATATCTCTCACTCTTAATAAGAATTGTACGTGCAGACGTATATAGATCATCAAGTGAGTTAACCAATCCCATGCTTAATGCCTTTTGTAATCTAAGAAAAGATGTAGGAGAGACAGGAATCCCTACCTTTTTGAGAAGATAAAAGAAATCTACAAACATAACAGATCCCTTGTCATACCTTATAACGGCCGATTGCACTCTGGGCAGTGAAGTAATCTGGACTCTTTTTAAACAAAACTCCTAAATAAGGGACTTCTCCTTTTATCAAATCCTTTACACGAAAGTCAGGGTCCGACCTTAATGCACGAATCCAGTTGATGAGTTCACGGGTTGCTGGTTTCTTTTCAATTCCCTTTATTTCTCTGAGTCTATAAAAAGTTCTTATCGCACTCTCCAGAAGTTCCTTATCAATATCAGGAAAGTGAACTGAAACAATTCTTCTCATCATATCAGGTTCTGGAAATGCAATATGATGAAAATTGCAACGACCTAAGAACGGGTCAGAAAGATCCTTTTTGGCATTGGAGGTAATGATAATGATTGGTCTATGTTTTGCCTTTATGGTCTTATCAATCTCTATGATATCGAATTCCATTTGATCAAGGACATCAAGCATATCATCCTGAAAGTCGGTATCCGCTTTATCGATTTCATCTATTAATAAAACAACCTTCTCATCAGAAACGAATGCCTGACCTATTTTACCCATACGGATATAATCTTCTATCTTACTTACATCCCTTTTTGAATCTCCAAAGCGGCTATCATTTAATCTCGTAAGGGTGTCGTATTGATAGAGGGCATCAACAAGTTTCATGTTTGATTTTACATTAAGCACTATTAATTTCATATTGAATGCCTCGGCAATAGCATGGGCAAGCATGGTCTTGCCTGTTCCAGGCTCTCCCTTCAACAAAAGTGGCATTTCAAGTGCAATTGAAATATTTACAATCTTTGCAAGTTCCTCATCAAGGACATATTTGGATGCACCTAAAAATTGTCTTATCTCGCTTCCCATTTTAAACTCCTCAATTAAAAAGTAATGAGATTACAGGGCCTAAGTTTAGGCTTATTCTTTTGTTTGCGATTTGCCCTGAAAACTAAATTATTTATATAACCGCTTTCTTTATTCATTTCAATTCAGGTAATTATATGTTTTTTACATTTAGGCCTTGAAAAATGATCTCGGTATAATTTAATTTTTGCTTATGTTAATTCTATCACATAAAAAATCCCTTATTATACTAAGCGTTTCGATTGGTGCTTTTATGTCAACACTTGATGCGAGTATTGTTAATATTTCACTTCCTACCATTGTAATATCTTTGAATACAACCCTGCCCATGGTTGCATGGGTCGTAACAGGTTATCTGATTATTATTACTGGATGTCTTCTTCTTGTTGGAAGGGTTGCAGATCTCTTTGGACAAAAAAGGACTTATATCTTAGGGTTTATTGTTTTTACCCTTGGATCGGTCTTATGTGGTATCTCAAACAATATCTATATGCTTATTGGTTCAAGAATGATTCAAGGATTGGGGGCATCTTCATTGATGGTAAATGGAACTGCAATCATTGCAACTACATTTCCTGAAACTGAAAGAGGAGAAAGATTAGGGATGCTTGGATCTGTTATCTCGGCTGGCTTCTTAACAGGACCAATCCTTGGAGGATTCTTAATTGAGCATCTCGGATGGAGATACATATTTTTTATCAATCTTCCAATCGGTATATTAGGGACAACTATCTCTTTTAAGGCATTAAATAAAGATTCCATAAAAGGTAAGGTTCGGCTGGATGTATGGGGAGCACTCCTTCTGTTTATCTCTATTTCATCCCTCCTTCTTTTCTTCAATCAAGTAGGGAAGGCCTTAACACCCTTATCATTAGTATTGCTCTTTATGAGTTTAATCTTTCTTGGTATCTCTATTTCATCCCTCCTTCTTTTCTTCAATCAAGTAGGGAAGGCCTTAACACCCTTATCATTAGTATTGCTCTTTATGAGTTTAATCTTTCTTGGTATCTTTATTGCGGTGGAGGCAATATCTCCATTCCCTTTGATTGATCTGAGCCTTTTAAGAAAAAGGCTATTCATATCGTCGCTCGGGGCAGGCCTTCTTTCTTTTTCAGTGGGAGGTGCACATAATTTTGTCATCCCATTTTTTCTTCAAAATGTATTGGGTTTTTCACCATCCAAGGTTGGAATGATGGTCTTTCCTGTTTCATTGACAATAATGGTGATGGCGCCACTGGGTGGAAAATTCTCTGATAAAGTTGGAGTAAGGATTCCTGCAACCTTAGGATTGTTACTTACATCGCTAACCATCTTCTCTTTTACTTATTTAAATGAAGATTCAAGAGACTTTGAAATCCTTTGGCGTCAGATAGTTTTAGGGATTGGAATTGCTTTATTTAATCCAGCAAATAATAATGCCATAATAAGTTCATTGCCAAGAGATAAGGTTGGAGTGGCTTCAAGCTTTTCTGCCCTTTCAAGGAATCTTGGACTGGTCATGGGTGTGGCATTAGCTGAAATGATAATATCTCTTCACCCTCTAACCCATGAAAAAGCGGTTCCAACCCTTGAAAGTATAAATCAAGTATGGAAGATAGTCTTAGCTATAGGTCTTTTGGCAGTCTTTCTTTCATGGGTTAGAGGTAAAAAGGTAAATTGACAAAAACTTATGTAATTGTGAAAATATAATTGGAGGTTCTTATGAGACGTTCAGATGGAAGAGGTCCTGATAAGCTCAGACCAGTAAAAATAATAAGAAACTATTTGAAACACGCAGAAGGATCAGCCCTTATCGAAATGGGAGATACCAAGGTAATCTGTTCTGCAAGCGTGGAAGAAAGAGTCCCACCATTTTTAAAAAATACAGGAAAGGGCTGGATTACTGCTGAATATTCTATGCTTCCTCGCTCAACACATACGCGAACCCCAAGGGATTCATTAACAGGTCGAGGAAGTGGAAGGGCTTTCGAGATTCAACGCCTTATAGGAAGGTCCCTTAGGGCAATAACAGACCTTAATGCATTTGGTGAAAGGACTATCTGGATTGATTGTGATGTAATCCAAGCTG
>JBBIOI010000166.1:0-5709 GCA_037443425.1 Deltaproteobacteria bacterium | reverse complement strand
AACCATTAAATATCTATCAATCCTCTTCTCTGTTGGAATTGGGTGGCGAAAACGAAAAATCCTATCATCTGCCGCAGACATCAATGTGATTGGATCGATTCTGTCCTTCCATAACTCGTTACAAAGCCTTCCAACAACTTCAGATTCTTTCTCACCTATCTTTGTATCTATCATTGTCCTCTCTAATGCCTCAGATACCCTGGTCCCCAACCATCTGTAACGTTCAATCTCTTGCGGGGTTAATGAATATCTGAGCCTTGCAATATCTTCTACTAATAACATTGCATTTGGAAAGGCTGTATCACTCCCAAGTGGACCATTCCCAATTATTTCCCTTACAATAGAGACCTCAAGATCTTCATACCAGGGAAATACTTTGACAATAAAGCCTTGTTCTTCCAGTTTTTCCTCTTGAATCATCCTTGGTGCCTCAATATTATTGGTTAAAAGAAATTTTGAATCCCCAGTAATAAGGATCGAGGTTGCGCCAAATTCAGTTGTAATTCCTACAAGATTAAGTCCTCCAGCAGTCATCCATGAGAAATTTGCCTGACGTTTTAAAAGCAAGGCCTTTAGGCCTTTTGATTTTAGAAATTCTCTCACCCGTCTTTCCTTCTCTTTTATCTCTTCATTAATTCCCATAAACTCTCCTTAGGGAAAATAAATGTTATTGAGCCAGAACCTCATCCCATGTCGTTACTGTCCATTGAGTTTTAAATAGCTCTTCAACAGCTGCTTTAGCTTTTGTTCTAAATAAACCTGCATCTGGAATTACAACCTGCATACCCTTGCGCTGCAAATCTATTAGTGTAGCTAATTCATCCCTCTTGATTTTATTTATAGCCCACTCTTCTGTCTCCTTACCTGCCTTTACAATAAGACTCTGGTCTGCCTTCGACAGTTTATCGAAGAAAGGCTTGTAAATCAGTATTCCTGCAGTCTGAACAAGATGATTTGTTATGATCAAATGGCTCTGGACCTGATATAGTTTAAAGGATTGGATCTGAGGAAGATCACCTTCAGAGGCCTCTGCCTTTCCTGTCTTCAATGAATTGAAAAGCTCAGGTAAAGGAACTGCAACTGGATCAGCGCCGATCGCCTTCCATACAGCCATCCAGCTCGGGATAGGAGGGAGTCTGAGTTTAAGATTATAAACATCTGCAGGTGTATAGATAGGTTTCTTTGCTGTTGTCTGCCTAAGTCCACGATAGATTGTTGTTAAGTATTTCAGGTCATTCTTTTCCAGTTGGGCGCGAGCCTGCTCGCCAAGCTTACCATTCCAGACACGCATATAGTGATCGAAGTCTCTCATGACATATGGCCCGGTGAAGAAATAATATGGTGGTGCATAAAACTCGAGGAACTGTGTTCCATTGGACTGCATCTCAATTTCACCTGCCCTGTTCATCTTGGCAATATCAGCCTCACTTTTCGTTCCAGCATCAATCTTAACTTCAATCCTGCCACCACTTTCACGTTCAACAATCTCCTTAAACTTCCCAGCTGCCTCAACTACAATTCCTCCTTTAAAAGGGCTTGCAAGCCTGATAGTTATTTCAGCCGAGAATGCCATCACCGTAAACATAAGAAGGGTAGAGAGAGCTATAACTCCCGATAAAATTATTCTCAATCTTTTGCTTCTCATCGCTTTTACCTCCTTTCTGAATAAACTCATTTCTTAATCTCCTTAACTAACTTACCGTAGTATTCATGATCTTGAGCCATCAGTTTTCCAAAATCCTCTGGACCAAGGTATGATAGATTTACAACCATATCCTTTGCACTCTTTATGAATACAGGATCTTCCATACCTTTTTTGAATGCATCATGAAGTTTCTTAATGACATCAGGTGGAGTACCTTTAGGCGCCACCAATCCACGCCATTGCCCCATGGTGAAATTGATACCCTGTTCTTTCACGGTTGGAACATCAGGAAAGATATCAAATCGCTTTTCTGCAAAAAGGGCGATGATTCTGAGTTTACCTGCCTTCACATGTTCAATCCCTTCAGGTGGAGATACTGAAACAGCATTGATATGACCTCCAAGAAGGGCTGTCACAGAAGGACCTCCCCCTGCAAATGGGATGTGGTTAAACTTAACTCCAGCCGTCTTTTCGAAGGCAAGTGCAATAAGATGAACCCCTCCCCCTGCGCCTGAGTTTCCAACTGTGATCATCTCGGGATTCTTTTTAGCATAATCTAAAAATTCATGAAGGGTCTTCCATGGACTATCTGATCTCACAAGAAACATACCTGGATCCTTAACCACATTAATGATAGGTTCAAAGCTTTTGTATGTGAAGGTTGTCTTCACCTGATGGGGCAGGATCGTAAGGGGTGTAATTGCAGAAAGCAGTGTATAGCCATCTGGTTTCGCTTGTGATGCCTCTGTAACCCCTACAGTTCCACCTCCTCCTGGTCGGTTTACAACAATTATGGGCTTACCAAGATATTTTTGAGCTGTTACGGCCAATGCCCTAAAGATAAGGTCTGTTGCTCCACCTGCGGCATAGGGGATGATTATCTGTACCTCTCTGGTTGGAAATTCTGCTGCCTCGATGGGCAAACTAAATAGAATGATTAAACTTAAAAATAATCCTATAATTAATCTCCTTAACATATCACACTACCTCCTTTCTAATTTTTAATCTTAAATTGAATATTTAATTTTTAATCTTTGACCCTAAATCCCCCCTTTCTTTTTTAAATAAGATCTTAATAATTGGAATGAAAAGGAAAACCACTGCTGCAAGTAAAAATGCCATGGATATTGGACGATGGATAAAAATTCCGAAATCACCATGAGAGATCATCAGAGACTGTCTAAAGGCAACCTCCAGTTTTGGTCCAATCACCAGAGCCAAAAGTAATGGGGCACCCTCATAAGCCCATTTTCTCATCAAAAAACCTATTGCACCAAAGAGGAGCATCATCCAGATGTCAAAAACAGAGTTGTTTACTGTATACATACCGGTAATACAGAAGAGGATGATTAATGGCAGTAGAATTCTTTTAGGTATCCTTAGTATACTTGCGAAGAAGGGAACAAAAGGAAGATTAAGAAGTAAGAGGATAAAGTTCCCGATATACATGCTCGCAATGACTCCCCAGAAGAGTTGGGGATGTTGACTGATCAGTAGAGGTCCTGGTGAAACTCCATGGATAAGTAAGGCACCAAGGATAATGGCTGTTACTGGACCAAAAGGTATTCCAAGAACAAATAGTGGTATAAATGCTGATTGACAGGAAGAGTTATTTGCTGATTCTGGGCCTGCTACACCTTCGATTGCCCCTTTTCCAAATTCTTCGGGATGTTTTGAAATTTTCCTCTCAACCATATAAGAAGAGTAGGTGGCTATCACTGGTGCAGGTCCAGGGATAAGGCCTATCCCAAATCCAATACCAGTTCCCCTGAGAATAGCCCCTATCGATCTTTTTAAATCTTGAAGTGATGGATAAAGATCGCGAAAGCGGGGAACTATAGCCTTCTGATCAAGCAGTTCAAGTGGTTGACTGATATTAATTAGTACTTCACCTATTCCGAATAGGCCAATGGCTACTGCTACAAATTCAATTCCTCCTAAAAGCGAAACTGAATTAAATGTGAATCGTGCGTCTCCTGTGACTGGATCAAGACCAATCGTCCCGATTATCAAACCAATGGTGGCCATCATTAAGGCCTTAAGAAGAGAAGTCCCGGTTACATTGCTTAAAACTATAAATCCAAAAACCATTAACGAAAAATATTCAGGTGGACCAAAGGCCAAGGCAGCCTGGGCTAATGGTGGTGCTAAAAAGACCAGTCCAAAGATACCAATAGTACCTGCAATGAATGAACCTATGGCACAAATAGCAAGGGCAGGGCCTGCCCTTCCCTTCTGTGCCATCTGATAACCATCTATGCAAGTAATTACTGATGCTGTTTCTCCAGGTACATTGAGAAGAATAGATGTGGTAGAACCTCCATACATCGCTCCGTAATATATTCCAGCCAGCATGATTATAGCAGAGGTGGCATTTAGACCAAAGGTAGCGGGTATTAAAAGAGCGATTCCTGCAATTGGTCCAATCCCTGGGAGCACTCCAATCAATGTACCAATGATTGCACCTATTAAACAGTAAAAAAGATTATAAATGGTTGTAGCTATTGCAAACCCATTTAAAAGATTTTGAAGGGCCTCAAACATCTAAATAGCCTCCAAACTTTACTCCCAGCTTTCGCTACACACCTATCCAACCCTTTGGAAGAGGGATCTTTAACCATTGAACAAATAAAAAATAGGATATTATTGCCGTTAACAAAGAGAGGATAAAAATAAATCTCCAGTTCTTATTTCCAAGCGCCCTTAAAAGGACGACCATTAATAAAAAAGATGTTAGAGGATAACCTAATTTTTTGAAAAACGCAGTTGCTAAAACCATTGCGCCAAAGAAAATTATAAGTTTTAATGGAAATCCCTCAATTTCAGTACTCGAAATTTTTTCAGCGATGACTTTTCTACTCTGATAGAAGACTTTTAAAATAAAGACCATTGATAGAACCATAAGCAGAATCCCTAAAAGAAGGGGAAACATTCCTGTCCCAGGCATCCGAAATGTTCCTATTGGCATCTTGAAGGAAAAGAAAACGGTTATTGCACCAAAGATAAATATTATCAACCCACCAAGAATTTCATCTCTTCCCAAACTATTCATATCTTAATTTAAGATTTAAAACCTATCCTATGAGATATCTTTAAAGCCGTATCCATGACCTCTTTACTTAATACTTCCTGCATCATCTTTTTTGTTACCCTGAACGAAGGAGCAGAGATACTTATTGCTGCAATAGCTTTTCCTACTTCGTTAAAAATGGGGGCTGCAACACAACGGACACCTTTTTCATTCTCTTCATCGTCAATTGCATATCCCTGGATCTTTACTGTTTTCAGATGTTCCATTAACTTTTTGGGATCTGTAATTGTATTTTCAGTTCTTTTTGGGAGGCCTTTTTCTTCTATAATCTTTTCTAATTCATCCTTAGTTAAATGTGAAAGTAGAACTTTTCCTACAGCACAACTATGTGCAGGATTTCTAAGACCTATCCTCGATGCCATCTTCAATCCAGTGGGGTTCTGATTGGCTTCAATCTTATCAATATACACAATCTCATTTCGATCAAGGATGACCAAATGAACGGTCTCTTTTGTCCTTTCTGAGAGATCCCGCAAAAAAGGCTCGGCCTCTTTTCTAAGGTCAATTTGTGAAAGAAGAAGTTGACCAAGTTCTATAAATTTGAGGCCTAAAAAATAATTCTTCTCCCTTGGATCCTGTCTTACATATCCGAAATAGGAAAGAGAGGCTAAGAGACGATGGGTAGTTCCTTTTGGAAGGTTTAATTTCGAAGATATATCTCTAATACTGATCCCTTGCGGATTCTGCGCCAAGATATCAAGGATACTTGATACCCTTTCAATCGTCTGAACAAGATTCTTTGGCCTGCCTGTCTTCATTTGTTCCACAATACGAAACGATGTTTCATATTTATTATATATTATTCAAAAATTTTGTCAACCCCCCTTTGCCTCCTTTTATTTAAAGGGAGTTATGGAGGGTTAAATTATAAAATTAGATTGCCACGCTTCGCTCGCAATGACTACTTGGGTGGATTATTATGTCCTCTTGTTGGCAATGGATGATTCATTTAGAGCTTGTTTTTCTCGAGGCC
>JBBIOI010000165.1:0-5863 GCA_037443425.1 Deltaproteobacteria bacterium | reverse complement strand
TTTCTGGACTGTTGTAAATCTCCTTCTTTTTTGGATAAAGATTGATATCAATAGGGGTCGGAATCATAAAGACCTTCTTCTCTGGATCTATCTTTAAAACTTCTTTCTTTAAAAACTGATTACCAGCAATTACCAAATCGCTTCCCTTTACCATGTATCTGAATTTAATCAACCTTGAAAATGAATAAGGGTTTCTCGAGCTTGAGGATCGATACATCACTGCGTCGTCAAGATCAAATATAATCCTTCTGGATCTCCTTCGAACACAGAAAAATTCAAGAGGAGAAATCAGCCTTCTCTGGAAACATACAAAATCAAAATCTTTGAGTCTTTTATAAATGGTGAAACGCTCCGTGATCGAATCTGGAAGTGGTTGCCATACGGGGTCTATATGATTCATTCTTAAAAAAGGAAAGTATTGTTCTACCCTGAACCGATGCCCTTGATTGCTTTTATGAGTAAGAAAGATAATCTTCATCTCTAAATTCTCTTTTGAGCCAAAATCAAGATAGATTTTGCGAAGTCGATACCCAAGTATCGATGAATGTGTGACATAATATAAACCCTGAACAGATACTTATGTAAGGCATCATTGTAGGTCCTGTAAATCTCTTTTATCTCATATCCCTGAGCTAAAAGTATTCCCGCAAGCTCATCATAACAATAGGCTTGTTTATGCGATGCATCTCTCCAGAAGCGTCCTGGATTAAATATATTTGGAGTACTGAGTATTAGGCGACCTTCAGGATTTAGCAAATTGTAAATCTTGCGTAAAACATTTATCCCTTCTTCAATTGTTAAATGTTCTATAACCTCAAATAAAAATACCAGGTCAAATGTCTCATTCACATCGTCGAGACTATAAAAATCATGAAATTTCTGACGATCTATATCCACACTTTTATACAGAATATTTGGAAGATGTCTTTTTAATCGACCCTCAATAGCTCTATCATAAGCCCCTACATCAAGAATCTTTTCACCCTCTTTTATATTTTTTAGGATGAAAGGAAATCTTTTCCTTAGAATCTTCAAATCCCAAACTTCAGGGTACTGTTTATGAAACTTATCTCTATATTCAAATAATTTTGACCAGGAAATCTCCTCACTCATCTACTCTCACCCATTTCCTTGTCTCAAAATCAAATCTTTTTATGACCTTTGCTGGTGCCCCTATTGCTACTGAATAATCAGGAATATCCTTAGTAACAACAGAAAGGGCACCAATGATACAATGCCTTCCTATCTTCACATTTGGAAGGACGCATGCACCATAAGCAACCCAAGAATCAGCTCCGATGTGAACAAAACCCGCTTCTACTTTCTGTTCTTTACTTGGCCGAATTACATCGCCAGGTTTTCTTGAATTATCAATTATCATAACATTTGGAGATATTCCTACATTCTCTTCTATCACTATTTTGTTACATGCACTTATGAAACAACTCTCCGAGATGATAACATTGTCGCCGATATAAAGTAATATTCCATTTTCTTTTTTGTTAATGGGATGAAGATTAATACTTGTATTACGTTTTATGCGCACATGATTTCCAATATGAACAAATCTTGGCCTATTTATTATAACTCCACGCTCAATATAGACATCTTTACCATACGAACCGAAAATAAAACGATTTTTAATATTTAAAATTGGGTACCAAAAGAACTTCTTCTTCATTTTTCATAAGACTCCCTGTGTAAATTTTGGAAGAGCTGTTTTACTTCAAACCAATTCCTTTCTTCTGAATATTTTTCAGCAATTTGCCGTGAAAATTCTGAAGCCTTTTTTAAAACTTCTTGATTTAAAAAATATCTTATATTTTCGGCAAGCCCATCTACATCTTTTGGGTTGTGAATAACTTTGCTTGCTTTTACTCCTTTAATAATACCACTTGCACCGTTAAAAGAGGTGGTAATAACCGGGAGACCGCTGGCAAGTGCTTCAATAACTGTAAGGGAGCATGCATCATAAAAAGTTGGGTGAACCAATATATCTGCTGCTCCATAATACTTTTCTGGTTCATCTGTTGAACCTGCAAATATTAAATCACCATTAACACCTAATCGTTTAGCTAACCTGAGATATGGTTTAGGATTATCCCTTCCTAAAATTAAAAGTTTCAATTCACTATTATATATGAATTTTATTTTAGCAAAGGCCTTGATTAAAAACCCAAGACCTTTCATCCTGAAATTATTTGAAACGAAAAGGATAACAAATTCTCCTCCGATTCCATGCCTTTTTCTAATCTCTTCTCGATGCTGGCGATTACTTGGATGAAAACGCTTAATATCCACTCCATTATATATTACAGCAATTCGATCCTCTGAAATCTTATACCATCTTATTAAATCCTCTTTGACCATTTCAGAGATGGCAATGACTTTCTTAAAAGCCTTTCTTTTAAATGGTGCTTTTTCAATATAATTTTGTATCCACTGCTTTGGACTGAGTAAACGACCTAAAAATTTCATAAACCATAAAACAGGATTTTCATAAGCCCTAAGACTTCTCAGGAACCATGCCCAATGAACACCACCGTGAGGCTGTAGAATATCCGCTTTTAAAGTATTTCCTACACCTAATGTAATATCATACCTTCCCTTTTCCATCTCCTTCGTTGCTTTATATGCAAATGAAAGAAGCCGAATACTCTTTGGAAATGGAATTGTCTTTACCTTATGTAGAACTATCCCAGGGAATTCCTCATCCCAGCGCTCTGAATACACATGAACCTCATATCCATCTTTAACCATCCTATTGCAAAGATCTATGAGATATCTTTCTGCCCCTCCTTTTCTAATCGAAAAGTCTAAAATAGCTGTAGCAAACCTTATTAGACTCTTTTCCATGGACCAAGTCTGATCATCTCTCTATAGAATTTTTCAACTTCCTCAGCCTGTCGATCAAGGCGAAACTCACGATGCGCCTTTTCATAAGCTACCCTCCCCATCGATTTCATTAGCTCCCGATTTCGTAGTAAAGTAAGGGTAGCACTGGTAAGGCTTTCAGGCTCATCTCTAACCACAAATCCTGAAACACCATTTTCTACCAACTCTGGCAGTATTCCTCGATCTGCTACCACAGAAGGCTTTCCCATTGCCATTGCCTCTCTTAAAGCCCTTGCAGTACCATCAGAGCCAGGCATAAGAAACACAAAGATATCCATACAGGCAAGAGTATCAAGATAATCATCTGTTCTATATCCAGCAAGTATAACCCATGGTTCAATACCCAATCTCTTCATCGGTTTTATAACACTTTCATTCATCTGACTCGAACGACCTACTAAAAGGAGTTTTACCTTAGGAAATTCGTTGATTATAGACTTAAAGGCCTTAAGAAATACCTCTGTCCTTCTGTATCTTTGGAAACGGGCTACCATACCTATAATAACCTCATCGTCCTTAATGCCAAAGACAGGCCTCATATCTTTAAATCCCTTTGAAAATCGATATTTATCTAAATCCAAAGCTGGATTTATCTTAGCCACCCTCTCTTCTGGGATTCCAAAATTTTTCGAATCTTTTACCCTTCCAATCTCTGAAAATGTTATGATACCATCTGTATATCGGGAAATAAGAAAACGATTACCGATACCTGGTTCGATTGAGTCGTGTTTATGATCGGTACGTATAATAAGGACAGAAGAGCTACATCTTCGAGCTGAAATCCCACCTAATATATGATCATGTGATTGATGAACATTTATTATATCAAACTTCTCCTTTCGAATATAATCTGTGAGATTAATTATATCGGATATGTTATCTCTAATCGAAGAAAATGAGTATAGTTTAATAGGACGATTTAGGTGAAAAAAGTCTATTGCCCGAGCCTTTCTCTCACGAACCCTTTTCTCTAAACTGTCTTCAACAGTAAAGGGAGGCTTTCTATATGCAAGCACCACCTCGTGGCCTCTTTTTTCAAGTTCTTGGCAAAGATTTAAAATGGGCTCTGATGGTCCTGTCCATTTCCATTCGCTAAATAGATGTAGGATCTTCATACTCACTTTATATATCTTTCATCTTTTTCTGCCAGTATAAATAATTTCTTTCCAAACAATAGATCAGCTGATAAAACATGTTTTAAAATTTCTTTGTTTCTTTCCATTTGTGATTTATTTTTCTCTCTTTTAAAAGCTCTATATGTAAATGAGTAAACGAAAGGAACCAGAGGAAATAAAAGCATAGCAGTATTGCTAAATTTATGAGTTGTAGCTTCAAGGATTTTAAAACCATTACGATGTAGATTAATTCTAATTTCATAATAATTGGCAAGGTTAATATGTTCTCCTCCTTTATAAGAGTCAACTTCATTATAGGGCCTCCCTTTAAAATGGTTAAACCCTACAAGAAGGTTGGCTAATCTTGCTTTAAGATTCAATATATTTGGGGTAGTAATAAGAATCTTCCCATTCTTTTTAAGAATTCTATAGCATTCCCGAATGAAATGGAATGGGTCTTCAAGGTGTTCAATTCCATTAGAACAGAGAACAAAGTGAAATGATTCGTCTTTAAAAGGCAAGTCTTGGTTAAGATCAACTTTTTCACATGATATCTCCTTGAAACAAAATAATTGCGGATTAATATCTACTGCAATAACTTCGAATCCTATTTCTTCCAGTCTTTTTGATATATGTCCATAACCACAAGGCGCATCTAAAAGTTTTCCTTTATTTCCAAA
Organism: Deltaproteobacteria bacterium; assembly: GCA_037443425.1. Lineage (GTDB taxonomy): Bacteria > Desulfobacterota > BSN033 > BSN033 > UBA1163 > JBBIOI01. The sequence continues at coordinate 1,173 of JBBIOI010000165.1, read as the reverse complement.
TTGTTTAAATATATCTACAATTTTATCCTGAGGACTTTTCAGACCCAAAATTTTAGAAAAAAAGCTATCTTTCATATTAATCTATTTTTCAGATTAAAATTTTTAACCTCATTCGTAACTTCTATAACAGCCTCTTCTGTAATTCCATTAAAAATTGGCAAGGATAAAACTTCTCGTGCACATTTCTCTGTTACAGGAAGATCTTTTCTCTTATAGCCACTGTCTTTAAATGCATTCTGCAGATGAATTGGAATGGGGTAATGGATTAATGTAAAAATTCCCTTCTCTCTTAGAAACTTCTGTAACTCATTTCTCCTACTTGTCCGAATTACAAAAAGGTGATAAACATGTTTTATTCCATCTTTCTCCATAGGAAGGATAATGTTTGTGTCTTTAAGATTTTCTTTATACAAAAATGCAATCTTCCTCCTCTTCTCATTCCAGCTATCAAGGTATTTTAATTTTACCCTTAAAATGGCTGCTTGTATCTCATCTAAACGACTGTTTTCCCCTTTTATGAAATGATGATATTTTCTTTTCTCTCCGTAATTTCTGAGCAGCAATAGTTTTTCATAGAATTTCTTGTCATCTGTTAAAACCATCCCTCCATCCCCATATCCTCCCAGGTTCTTTGTTGGGTAGAAACTGAAACATGACATCAATCCAAATACTCCAGCCTTCTTTCCTTTATATTCTGCTCCGTGTGCCTGACACGCATCTTCAATTACAACCAAACCGTATTTATTCGATATCTCCATTATTGAATCCATATCTGAAGGATGTCCATAAATATGAACTGGAATAATTGCCTTTATCCTTTTTCCCCTCCTTTTTAAAAAATCTTCAAGAAAATTTGGATCCATTGTATATGTCTCTGGATCGATATCAATAAATATGGGTTTTGCTCCTGTAAATGAAATTGCAAGTGCAGTAGCTACAAATGAATAACTCACTGTAATGACCTCATCCCCTTCTCCAATCCCCGAGGCTTTAAGGGCTAAGTAAAGGGCATCGGTCCCTGAACCAACTCCTACTCCATATCGAACACCACAGTAATGGGCAAATTCTTCCTCAAAAAGAGAAACCTCTTCGCCCAATATAAACTTACCCTTTTCAAAAACCCTTTCAATGGCAGAGAAAATCTCATCTCTTATGTTCTGATATTCTCTTTTT
>JBBIOI010000164.1:0-5872 GCA_037443425.1 Deltaproteobacteria bacterium | reverse complement strand
CAATCTCACATAGATAGGGATTCATACCCTGAGATTTTACGGCCTTACGGAATGTGTTCTCATGCATATTTGGAGAGCAACACGCCACAACAACACCCTCTAAACTCTTATTAACAATTGCTTCCCTGATCAACTGCTGCCCTGGCTCTGAACACATATAGATATAGTCAGTGCTATAAACAACATCTGGGAGTTTTCCAATCTCTTCTGAAACCCTCTTCACATCAATCGTTCCAGCAATATTTACTCCGCAATGACAAATAAAGACACCGAGCTTCCTCATATTTTATAAATCCTGATAAGTAAGAGGTCTATTTATATTTTGCAAAAAGGGTCTGGACTTTACTTGCTGCAGCATTTCCATGTGCAACTGCATCTGCTATGTCCTTTGGCCCCTGGGCACATCCAGCAATATATATGCCCTCAATATCTGTCTCATTTGGTTTAATTTTTCTATCAGCCTCCTTAAAAAAACCATGTTCATCTGTTTTAATACCCAATATCTCTCCCAATCTCTTTGCATCTTTATGTGGAACAATAGCTGTTGCCAAAACCACAAGGTCAGCCTCGATTTGAACCTGTTTGCCAGAAAGGGTATCAACACCCCATACTGAAATCCTATCCCCATCTCTAAAAATCCTTGAAACCCTCCCTCTTAGATAAAGAATCCCATCTTCCTCAACAGACTGCTGTATAAACTCTTCGTATCCCTTTCCTGTTGACCTTATATCCATATAAAATATATAAGCCTGACCATCATGAACCTTATGTTTATACAACCTTGCGTGTTTTGCAGTATACATGCAACAGACCCTTGAACAGTATGGCATATAACGCGCAGGATCCCTTGAGCCTGCGCATTGGATAAATACCACCTCCTTTGGTATCCTTCCATCTGATGGTCTTCTTATTTCCCCATTTGTTGGACCTGAGGCAGAATTCAATCTTTCAAAGGCAAGTCCATCTATTACGTCAGGTATCAATCCATATCCATATTCACCAAAACTCTCCTTAGGAATTAAATCAAATCCCGTAGCGATGATGATTGCCCCAACCTTTTCCTCAATAAAACTCTCTTTCTGCTCATAATCAATGGCATGAACAGGACAAATCTTTTCACATACCCTGCATTTCCCCTCTTGAAAATACCTACATTTTGAAGGTTCTATTACAGGTTTATTTGGCACTGCTTGAGGTGAAAGTGTGTATATAGCCTTTCCTGTCCCCATTCCTCTATCAAATTCAGAAAGACTCTTTGACGGGCATTTCTCCTGACATAGACCACAACCTGTACACTTTGTCCAGTCCACATAGGATGGTTTTCTCCTAATCTTCACAGAAAAATCTCCAGCCTTCCCTTCTACTTCCTCAACTTCTGAATATGTAATAAGTTTAATCTTTGGATGTTGACCTGTCTCCACAGTCTTTGGTGTAAGGGTACACTGTGCACAATCAAGTGTTGGGAATGTCTCTGAAAGTTGAAGCATCCTCCCACCAATGGAAGGGAGTCGTTCAACAAGAACTACTTCATAGCCTCCATTTCCAAGATCAATGGATGCGGAAATCCCAGATATCCCTCCTCCTATAACCATCGCCCTCTTTAAAAATCCATTATTACTCATTTTTATATAAATCCTTTTTCTCTTAAAAGGGGAATAGGATCAACCTCATTCTGTTCAAATCCAAGGGTTTGGACACTTAGCCCCATAGCTAATCCTAAAAGCTGTGTAAAATAGAAAACAGGTATTGATTTAAAATCGAGGTATTTCTTCTTTATATCCGATTGTTTATGATCTATGTTAAATGTACACATTGGACATGTGGAGACAATTGCCTCTGCCCCCCTTTTTATTGCAGACTTTAGGATCTTATATGCACACTCAGTTGCCACATCAGGAGAGCCAACAGATTGAAATGATCCACAGCATTCGATCTTATATGGAAATTCCACTGGCTCTGAGCCAAGGGTCAAAAGGTACTCCTCAAAGATGGTTGGATTCTCCTTATCATCAAACTCCATCTCTTCAAATGGCCTGATGAGCATACATCCATAATAAGGTGCAGCTTTAAGTCCATTCAAAGGCCTTTTTATCTTCTGCTTAAGTTTTGAGAATCCTATATCATTTTTTAAGATTTCTAAATAATGGACAATACGAAGGTCTCCCTGATAATCCATTTCAATAAAATCATTAATCTTTTGCCTTTTTTCCGGATCTGTTTTTATTAATCTATTCGTTCTTTTTATAACATTGAAACATATGGCACACAATGTCGTAAGTGTGTCTCCTTGCTGCCTTGCCTTTGCCAAGATCCTTGATGGAGGCAAAAGGGCCATAAGATTGTCTGTTGCCAAAGGAAAGGTTGCTCCACAGCAAGTCCAGCTATTCAACTCTTTTAATTCAAAACCTAAAAGGATGGAACAATTTCTTGCTGTTTGATCAAAATTCTTCGCCTTCGTATATAGTGTACATCCGGGGAAATATAGATAATCCATCTTCCGCTCCTAAATCAGTTCTTTTTTTGTTATGAAAGAAATTTTCTAAATCCACTGACAAAGGCAATCTGTGGTAGTCTTTCAAGGAATCCCTCTGGAAGTTTAGCAATATCTATAAAATCCCTTCTCTCCTTCTTTCTTAAAACTACCATCCTTAAGGCATCCATTACTCGTGCAATGTCTATTCCTTTTGGACATCTCGATGTGCATTGAAGACACGAGGCACAAAGCCAAAATGTATTTACACCTAATACCTCTTCTTGCAAACCCAAAAGAACATATCTGATAACCTCATGAGGTCCTATTTCCATTGCAAAGGCAACCGGACATCCTGCTGTGCAATTCCCGCATTGGTAACATGAAAAAAGATTCTGACCGCTTATAAGCTCCACTTTCTTTGCAAACTCACCATGGACCTTCTCTTTTGTCAGTTCAATCTTCATCTTTTACTCCATTCGTTTTATTCAATTTTATACTTCTTCTCCCCTTCTATATATAGATCGTTTCCTCTTATGTCATTGACGACAATAACAGGAAGATCTTCAACCTCAAGCCTTCTAATAGCCTCAGGTCCTAAATCTTCGTAGGCAACGATCTCTGATTTTTTTATCCTTTTTGAGAGCAGTGCACCTGCTCCACCTGTAGCTGTAAAGTATACTGCCTTATATTTCATCATTGCCTCTTTCACTTCTTTAGATCTCTTTCCCTTACCAATCATACCTTTTAAACCTTTTTCTATAAGCGCAGGTGAGTAGGCATCCATACGATAACTTGTTGTAGGTCCTGCTGATCCTATTACTTGACCTGGCCTTGGTGGAGTTGGCCCAACATAATATATTATCTGACCTCTTATATCAAAGGGAAGTTCCATTCCCTGCTTCAACAGGTCAAAAAGTCTTTTATGAGCAGCATCTCTTGCCGTATAAACTATTCCACTTATCAATACCCTGTCGCCTGCCTTTAATCCTTCTATATCTTTATCACTAAGAGGGGGTGTTAATCTAATATATTCGTTCTTTTTTCTCTCATAAATATTCATATAATCGCCTCTTTATGCCTATGGGCATGACATTGAATGTTTACAGCTAAGGGCAGGCTTGCTATATGACATGGCATCATTAGGATATGAACAGCCAATGCTGTTATTCGTCCTCCCAATCCTTGAGGACCTATGCCAAGTTTATTAATCTCATTTAATATTTCAACTTCTAATCTATCCAACTCAGGATCTGGATTCTTAGTACCTAAAGGACGAAGGAGGCTCTTTTTGGCAAGAAGGGCTGCCTCTTCCAGGTTTCCTCCAATTCCAACACCTACAATGATTGGGGGACAAGGATTGGAGCCTGCCTCTCTAACCTTCTGAATAATGAATCTTTTAACACCATCTATCCCTTCAGAAGGTGTTAGCATAACCACCTGACTCATATTTTCACTACCACCACCCTTAGGGGCAACAACAATCTTGATATTTTCTCCAGCTACTATATCTAAATGAATGATTGAAGGTGTATTGTCTCCTGTATTGGAGCGACTAAAGGGATGACACATCGATCTTCTAAGATACCCATCTCTATATCCCTGACGAACACCTTCCTGAATTGCCTCTTTTAAGTCTCCTCCCACCAGATGAACATCCTGGCCCAATTCTATAAAGACAACTGCAACCCCTGTATCCTGACATATGGGTATCATTTCATCCTTTGCAATTCTTGCATTCTCTTTCAATTCCCTTAAGATAGTTAATCCCAGAGGAGATTCCTCTTTCTCAATAGATCTATCCAGTGCCATAAGCACATCTTCCCCTAAATCGGTATTTGCCTCTATACAAAGTCTCTTTATTGTTTCGGTGATTAACTTTACATCTATTTCTCGCATCTCATCTTCACCATAAAGATTTTTGAATAATGAATACTAAACGTATCTTCTATAATTTCAGCTCCGATATACTCTTTTTAACGCTTTCCGCAGATTTCAAAACTAAATCTTTCTCTTCCTCTGTTAACTCAAGTTCAATGATGGATTCAACTCCTCCTGCACCCAGCTTAATTGGTACTCCAAAGCAAATATCCCTTAAGCCATATTCTCCCTCCAGATAAACACAGCATGGAAGTATTCTCTTTTTATCTTTAAGGATTGCCTCTGTCATCTGTATAGCTGCTGCTGATGGGGCATAAAAGGCACTTCCTGTCTTTAACAGATTAACAATCTCCCCTCCCCCTTTTCTTGTACGATCCACCAATCGGTCAATCTTATCTTTTGGAAGTAGTTGTGAAAGAGGAATTCCACTAACCGTGGTATATCTTGGAAGTGGAACCATTTCATCTCCATGACCGCCAAGAAGTAATGCCTGAATATCCTCTACAGATACACCCAACTCCATTGAAATGAAGGCTTTAAATCTTGCTGTATCAAGGATGCCTGCCATTCCCATTACCCTTTGCTTGGGGAAACCACTCTTTTTAAAAGCCAGGTACGTCATTGTATCAAGGGGGTTTGTCACAATGATAAGAATTGCATTGGGCGATTTCTCAACTATCTGTCCAACCACTGATTCTATAATTTTTCTATTTACATCAAGTAGGTCCTCCCTGCTCATCCCTGGTTTCCTTGGAACGCCTGATGTTATAATTACAACATCTGAATCCTTTGTCTCCTCATAACCATTTGTGCCAATTATCCTTGAATCAAATCCCTCAATAGGTCCTGCCTGAAAAAGGTCAAGTGCCTTCCCCTGAGGGATTCCTTCAAGGATATCTACAAGAACAATATCTCCTATCTCTTTTTGAGCTGCCCAGTGGGCAGCTGTTGCACCTACAAATCCTGCTCCAATTATTGATATCTTTTTCCTTGGCATAATTTCCTCCTTTTTAAAAAATTATTACTCCTTCGTTATTAAATACCTGATTCAATAAGATGTCTTTCATAAACCTTTGAATCCAATTTATACCCCCTAATATAAAAGCCACAAGTCCTTCTAATAATCAATTCAGGTTTTAATAATACCTCCCTTGCAAAGGTTTTTGAATCTTTGTTTTCAATATTTTCAATCAGAAGCTTTACAGCCAATAAACCCATCTCATATTTTTTTTGACCTATAGTAGTTAGCTCAATCCCTTTAAAAGATGTGAACCCAATATTATTAAATCCTACAACCGCTATGTCCTCAGGAACCCTGAGACCTTCTTCAGCAATTGCATCCAAAACTCCCAACGCCATGTAATCATTGGTTGCAAATATGGCAGTTGGAGGCTCTTTCATATTTATGAACTTTTTTGCCCCATCGAAACCAGACTCTTTTAGAAAATCCCCATCTAAAAAATACTCTTCCCTCTCTTCTATTCCATACATCCTTAAAGCCTTTTTACCACCTTCCACCCT
>JBBIOI010000163.1:0-5925 GCA_037443425.1 Deltaproteobacteria bacterium | reverse complement strand
ACATAATACTTCCCAGAATCCGATTTATAGGGCTCGATATAAAAAGTGTCAGGATGAGGCGAAAAGCCATATTCCCTTAAGAAAGCCTTATTTGCCTCGGTACTAAAGTCTTCATTATGCCTGAGTATCAGATCATCCTGAAAAAGGATCCCATCGATTTGATAACGGGCAAGGTCTCTGTAAATACCTTCAAGACGTCTTAGTATATCGGGATGGAATAGATTAAGACCCCGAGAAATTTCAATCTTTTTAGTATCGAAGTTATAACTTTTACATCTATATTCAGATTTTACTTCCAATCCAAAATCCGCATATCTTGTTGTCATCCAGGCAAATATATCCATCCCATTTCGATGCACTATATCGGCGATCTTCCCTAATAGATCATAAACCACGGGTGCATGTTCTGTGTTAAAATAGACGCCTGCGTCATTACGAGGTTTTAAAAACCTGTAAGTCCTATCCCCCTTGTTTTGAAAAACTCTAAAGATTATTGTATCTATACCTGCCTTTTTAAGCTCCTTTATCGTCTTTTCAACATCACTAAGACTTCTTCCATCTAAATAGAAGATCTGGGCGCATATCCTTCTATTAATCTTTTTAGACGGTACTTCTTTTGGCTCCAAATTTTTTTGTAATTCTGTAGGAATATTATTTATCTTCTTTTCTTCAAAATTAATATTTGTAATGGAGATATCTTTTTTAACATTTTTCTCCTTTGTTTTTTCCAGACAAATATTAACCCCTCTTTCTGCCTCCTTTACTCGATCACCATCAGGATATGTCTTTAAATAAAAGTTGAACTTCTCGAGTGCCTCTTCAAACTGCTTGTTACTTAATAGTGATACACCGATCATGTAATGTGAATAAGACACCAATTTACTTTGTGGGAATGTTTGAATCAATTTAGAGAACTGCTCGATAGCCTCTTCATACCTCCCATTATAAAATAGCTCCATGCCCAGGTCATATAGATCTCCAGCTTTTATAGGTTTTTCTTCTCCTTGAATAAAAGATATAAATAAAAAGAATAAAAGAAAAATTGAAATTGCCTTAATCATAAATTTTCTCATCAATACCCCCGATAAGTTATAAACTCATCAGGTATGGCCTTTTCCCGACTGACCCAATCCCTAATAGGTTAAAATACAATTGATACTTAATATCCCTCCTCTGTGTTCTATCAGGAGAGCGGTTTTTATCCTCTATTGTAAAGGCCATCATCCAGCATTGGGCCTGATACTGGGCCCCATAAATACTCTCAACCCTCCATTTTTCGAGTAGATTATATTTAATAGAACCAAAGATATATAAAGGTGGTATTATTTTAATACGTGTGGCAAGGTTTGCCTCTTTTATATTCCCTTTTGTAAATCGATATTGTGCCTGAAATGCATCCCCTCTTCTGTCTTTTAGATTAAATAAAACGTTTGATATATCAAAATTGGCTCTATGCGGATTAAATTCCCCATCCCATCTTATATCGATGTATGGACTAAAATCCCACCACAATTCAGCCTTTATGTTTGAAAATGGTCTTTTTTCTCCTTTTAAATCTATATAAGGATCTCCTATACTATAGTCCTGAAAGACTTTAAGTCTAACATATTCTTTGATCTGAGATGGATTTTGGCCTGATCGTCCAACAAAACGCTGTGTAATCCCATAGGATATTTGATTTGTATAAGGAATACGATCTACCTCATCAAAGATTGGAAGATCTTTCTGGTCAACTCTTGGAGAGTAACGATATGATACCTCTGGTTCAAACATGTGTAACCATTTATCAACCTTAAAAAGGTTAGACAGAAAGGGGATCTTTTCTCCTTCAAAAACCTTATAAAACTCAACCGAGGTCTTAATTCCAGTATCAAAAGTACTCCTTGAATCCCATTTTTCATATCTATTCAATTCATCTTCATATGTCCTATACAACGTTTGCCTAAATCCAATATCTGGATTAATCTTCAATACATCAAAAATACGTATTGGATAAGAAAGTCTTGGAAGTAAATCTCCTCTATGAGCCGAGAGTCCCTTCTCTCTCCAGAAATGTGTATATGAAGATATAAAGTCAAAAATTAACGGCATATTTAAAAAATTTTGTGGATAGGCATGAAAACTTAATTGAGGTAATTTTTGAATGGTCTCATCGTTACTATCTTTTGTTAAATCATCATAGACTACGCCACTTGCTATTAGACTGAATCTATCCCAGTTCTTACCACCAAAGATTTCTGATCTCAATTGCTGTCGACTTCGTGAATCAATCTTTGCAATCTCAGGAAGATCGTCATCAAAATCTCTATGATACTCATGATCACTTATATGATTAATATTAGCTTTTATATAGAGATTTTCTAAAAATTTTTGTTCATGTTGTATAAAGAATGCATAACGATTTTTATCTTTTACATTATCATCAATAAAGTGAAATCTTGCCTCCCCTTTTGTATCCCTCGTAAATGCATATCTATATTCTAAACCTTCTTTAAATCCCCTATCACCAAGCCAGTCCAAAAAAAATGTTGCGTCCATGTTTTTAGCAATAGCCCAGTAAAATGCATTCTTTATTTCTGGCCCGTATTTTTTTGAATATCCAAAATGGGGAAAAAGAAACCCTGTTTGCCTTTCCTTTCTTATTGGAAAGACCCCCAAAGGCATATAAAAGAGAGGGATATTTTTTATATGAGGAATAGCCCCTCTGGCAATCCCAAAACCACCCAGAGCGATCTCAAATACCTCCAGCTCTTTTACCGTAAATTTCCAGGCTGGTCGATCTCCATCACAAGTTGTAAAAGATCCTTCTTTAATTCGATAATGATTTTCTCCTAATTTTTCTATCTCCTTTCCACTTATATGAAAATTCTGATCTTTTAAAAATATCTTCGCCTTTGTAATCCTTCCTGTCTTTGTATCAAGGTTCACCTCCAATCTTTCGCATTCTATTAAATCCTCCATTTCTCCCATCACTACATTTCCCCAGGCAATCACATCTTTAGTAGTCATGTTAAGTTGTATATGATCTGCTTTGAGGAAGAATTCTTCACGTGTCACTTCTACCTTCCCATGTGCTTGATAGATACCGGTATCTCTATCGAAGATAAGACGTTCTGCCTCAATCTCAATAGGGGCTTCTCCCTTAATCAGATCTGCCCTCTCCAGATTTAGTTCGATTGCAAATGTATTTTTAATCAGGGAAAGGAAAAGAAAACCCAGAATGATTCGATGAAATCTCATCTCATCCCCCGGGATTGGAAAAAGGACCTTGCCTCTCCCACTGTATAAAGAGAGCCCGTAATGCAAAGAAGATCTTCTTTCTCCATCAAAGAAAGACCTTTCTGGATTGCCTCTTTTATATCTTCTATGAGCCACACCTTTTTATTGTTATTTTCCATTCTTTTTTGAAGTAAAAATGGAGAGGCAGCCCTTTCATTATTAGGTTGAGTAAGTATTACTTGATCAGCCATAGGGGTAAGGAGGTGAAGTATAGATTTTATATCCTTATCCTTCATAATCCCAACTAAAAGGATAAGACGCCTATATTTTAATCCCTTCTCAAGATATTCCTTTAGCACAGTTGCTCCAGCTTGGTTATGTGCACCATCGAGGATAACCATGGGCGATTGAGAGACTATCTCTAATCTTCCTGGCCAGTGAACCTCCCTTAGTCCTTTAAGCATTGCCTCTGTTGAAACTGTATAACCAAGATCTTCTAAAACTTCTATTGCACCAAGGGCTGTGGTAGCATTAACGATTTGATGAAATCCCATAAGATTTATATGTACCCCCCAGAGCTTCCTGTTTAATCCTTCATAATCAAAGTTCATATCATCTCGAATTATGTATTTAAAATCCTTACCAACCCTATAAAGGGGTGAATCTTTTTCCTTACATATCTTTGAAAATAGATTAACAACGCGTGCTTGAGAGACTGCAGTTATTAGAGGTCTTTTTGGCTTAATAATACCAGCCTTTTCTCCCGCTATCTTTAGGATACTTCTTCCCAGATACTCCATATGATCCTTAGAAATATTTGTAATGATACTCAGGAGTGGATTAACAACATTGGTAGAATCAAGTCTTCCCCCAAGGCCTACTTCCAACACAGCCAAATCTACCATATTTTGTTTAAAATATTGAAATGCCATTGCTGTAGTGAAATCAAAGAAGGTAAAATGTGGCTCGAGCCCATGAGCTTCAACCACCTCTTTCATCCAGTTGGTTAATTTTACTACCTCTTCTTCCTCTATATCTTTACCATTTATCTTAATCCTCTCTGTAAAATTTATGAGGTGGGGTGAGGTATAAAGTCCTACTTTATAACCTTCCTTCTCCAATATCGAGGCTATCATGGCTGCTGTTGAACCTTTCCCATTTGTACCACCAATGTGAATGGAGAAAAACTCTTCGTGGGGATTTCCTATTGCCTCAAGAATCCTCCTTATCTGGGTAAGACCAAACACCATTCCATATTTTTCAAGACCATAAAGATACTTTAATGATTCTCTATATTTACTTTCCTCCATGGAAAATCACCTATTTATCTCTTGGTTTAAGTATCTCTAAAATTAATGCAATTGTATGACGCAAATCTTTTCGCTCAACAATAAGATCGATCATCCCATGTTCAAAAAGATATTCTGCCCTCTGAAACCCTTCAGGAAGTTCAGCCCTGATAGTCTCCTTTATAACACGTGGCCCAGCAAATCCGATCATTGCCTTTGGCTCTGCTATAATAACATCTCCAAGCATTCCAATGCTTGCTGTTACACCTCCTGTAGTAGGATCTGTTAATACAGATATATAAGGAAGCCCGGCTTCATGTAATCTTGCAAGTGCAGCACTCATCTTTGCCATTTGCATTAATGAAAGTATACCTTCCTGCATCCTTGCCCCCCCAGAGGCACAAAAGATCACAACCCCTACTCTTTTCTCTATAGCCCTTTCAATGAGACGAGTTATCTTTTCTCCAACTACCGAACCAAGACTTCCTCCCATAAAGTTAAATTCAAAAATCCCTATCATTACGGGTTGCCCCTCGATCTTTCCCTCACCACATATGATTGCATCCTTCTGGCCTGTTGTCTCTTGAGACTCCTTTATACGATGTGGATAGCGTTTTGTGTCTTTAAATTCAAGTGGATCACTTGAAACCATATCTTCGTCATATTCAATAAAAGTCCCTGGATCTATTAAAGATTCTATCCTCTTTCTTGCCGGAATCTGAAAGTGGTAATTGCATTTCGGGCAGACCTGGAAATTCTGTTCTATCATCTTCCTATAGATCATCTGATTGCATGAATTACACTTTATCCAGAGGTCATCCGAAAACCTTTGTCCTTCCCTTCTTTCCTTTTCTTCTTTTTCCAGATCTTCCTTTTTCTTAAACCAACTCATTCTTCTTTACCCATATTTTCCTTTATAGGTTAATATAACTAACAAAAACCTGCAAAGTTGTCAATTTATCAATTTAAGAGCTCTGAAAAATTAATTAAAAATATCTTTTCATAGTGTGGAGGTGGGTTGAAAAGACCCTGTGAGAATTTATCACAAAATTTGAGATGTTTATTGATAAATGGTATTTATTTATTGATGGGAAAACAAGTTACGGCCCAAATCGAATCTCTGGCATTCAAAGGTTACGGTGTAACCCATATTGATGGAAAGGTTTTATTTGTTCCTTTAAGTGTAACAAAAGACGAAGGCCTTATAGAGATTGTTGAAGACAAAAAGACCTTTTCAATAGGGGTAATAAAAGAGCTTCTTAAACCATCACCGTGGAGGGTTTTGCCTCAATGTAATCTTTTTGGTAAATGTGGAGGATGTCAGTGGCAACATATTGATTATTCAATACAACCCGAATCGAAAAAAGAGATATTGATACAAATCCTTCGAAGGCTTGGAAGGTTTAAAGAAGTACCT
>JBBIOI010000162.1:0-5972 GCA_037443425.1 Deltaproteobacteria bacterium | reverse complement strand
TTACCTTCAATCTATAATAAAGATCTTTCCTGAATAGCCCATCCTTCACTAAGGACTCTAAATCCCTATTTGTTGCTGCAATTACTCTAACATCAACCTTAATCTCTCTTTCACCACCAACCCTCATGAAGGATTGATTTTCTATTACCCTTAAAATCTTTGACTGTAAAAATGGTTTCATGTCCCCAATTTCGTCTAAAAAGATTGTCCCACCATCAGCAAGTTCAAAAAGTCCTTTCTTTGTTGCCTTTGCATCTGTAAAAGCACCTTTTTCATAACCAAAAAGTTCAGATTCCAACAGGGAATCTGGAATTGCGCTACAATTTATCTTCATCAATGGTTTATTTCTGCGACTGCTGTTATAATGAATTGCATTTGCAACCAATTCTTTTCCTGTCCCACTTTCTCCCTGGATTAAAACAGATGTTTTATTTGTTTTGCTTATCATACCAATCAATTCTTTAACATACTGAATCTGAGGACTGACTCCATATATATGAGTATTCTCATCCCCCTTTTGCTGTCTTCTTAGTCTCCTAACTTCATTAATCAGACTTTGAGTTTCCAATCCTTTTTCGATCAATAGATTTAGCTCGTCCAATTCAAAGGGCTTGTTGATATAATGATAAGCCCCCAATTTCATAGCTGAGACAGCAGTTTTTATATCCGAATAAGCAGTCATTATTATCACAAGGATATCAGTATCAATCTCTTTAATCTTTTTAAGAACATCTAAACCATCAACATCAGGAAGTTTCATATCAAGGAGGATAAGGTCAATCATATTCTTCTTGATCGTGGATATGGCATCATGACCTCGTGCCTCTGTATAGATTTCATAACCCCTCTTTCTTAATACATCAGAGAGTGTCTCTCTCATTGTATCATCATCTTCTACTATTAAGATTGCTGGTTTCATATATTCTCAATCTTTTCAGGTAAAGTAATTATAATGGATGTTCCGCAATCTAATTTACTATCTACTTTAATAGAACCTCCATGTTTTTTTATAATTTGATAAGTTATAGAAAGCCCTAACCCAATACCCTTAGGTTTTGTTGTGAAAAAGGGGTCAAAGATCCTATTTAAGATTTGTGGAGGAATACCTTTACCAGTATCTGAAACTATAATTTTAACGAAATTCTGGTTTAACCCATTTGGTCCAAAAGCGATATATGGCTTTGCCTCAACTTTAAGCTCTCCTCCATTTGGCATAGCCTGAATTGCATTTAAAAATATATTCAAAAAGACCTGGTGCATCTGGTTTCGGTCTACTTTAATCTTCGGGAGTTGTGGATGATAATCCTCAACAAAATGGATACCTTTGTCTTCTATTTCTTTGATCAGAAAAGGAATTATTTCATTAATAATATCTTGAATATTGCAATATACCAAATTTAATTTTTGAGGCTTTGCAAAGGAAAAAAATGTTTTAAGTAAATCATTTAATCTATCAATCTCTCTCATTATCCTGCTTAAATATTCTTTCTTTGAATCATTTTCTGATAGCTCTTCTCCAAGAGCCTGAGCTGTAATCTTAATTCCTGCAAGGGGATTTCTCAATTCATGCGCAATTCCAGAGGCCAATTTCCCTAAAGATACTAATCTATCCATCCTCAAAATCTCTTCCTGCATTTTATAGACATTTGTTAGATCTCTGAAGACAAATATTTTACCAATCTTTTCACCCCTGATATTGATGTGATTGTTGATTGTAAATCCAACCGGGAATTCTATGCCTCCTTTCTTCTTCATCCAGCCCTCTCTCCTTGTTTCAAGGTCATCTGGATTTCCAAGTATCGAATGTATTACATCTGTCTTTTCTCTCAAACCCAATAAACTAAATGGCCTTCCAATCAATTCTTGCCTCGAGTAGCCAAGAATTTTTTCACCGGCTTTATTAATATATGTTACACGATCATTGGTCTCTGTAATGATTATACCACTACCTATACTTTCAATAACACTTTCTACAAAATTTTTTACCTCTTCAATCTCTCTGCTTAATCTTTCTATTATTTCTTCTTTTTTTAAAACTTGATTGTCCATTATCAAAAAGTTTATTTGTTAAAATTTTTTTATATCTAATATTGGAATTTCTACAGATTCGTCTTGGTAAATAGTATAAATCAGTCCTGAATAATATTCTCCATAATCCTCTCTTGAATCAGGATATGCTGATAATCTTTTTACAACTTCATCAATAATAAATCCTTTATAAAGGCCATTGTCTTTAACAGTGAGTATCCTAAATTCCTCTTTTATACTCTCTCTCGGGATTGAAAGGATTCTATTTAAATCGATTAGCTTCATATCAAATTCTTTTAATTGAATTTTCTGTTTATTTAAATATTTCTCAAACATGACCCCAGGAAGTTTAAATAATTTGACCACACTATCACTCTCTATACCAAATAGTCTATTTTCTACCTTTACTATTGTTATATTCTTGAGAAGGCTTCTCGTTTCTAAGCCTTTTTCTGTTGACTTTAAATCCTTTTTAGTTTCTTCGATCTTAGACAATTTAGCATCAACCTTAGAAATAAGTTCATCTATCTTTTTTGATAATAAATTGACCTTTGAAGAAATCCTGTCTATTATCGTCTCATCTTTATAGGTTTCATCCTTATTTATCAATTGGGAAATATCTTTTGCCCCTTCTAACCCTTCTAAACAATTGTATCTTGCCTCAAGGCCACTAAAGGCAAGCTGTTTATAAACCTCTATATCATTGATCGTGTCTTTTCTCATTAAAAGTTTTATTGTCTCTTTTGAGTCTAATAAAAATCTAATAAATGTAGGCTGTATGTTTTCATCATTCTTAGAGATATGAGATAAAATTTTTGACATAAATTCTAATATCTTTGTAATCTGAGGCTCATCCTTAACTATTCTCTGAAATGAAAGAATTTCCTGTCTTGTTTTATCAATGTTTTCTCTTGTTAATTCCCATTCTAACGATAAAAGCTGTGTCTCCATCTTCTCAAATGGAGATGAAAAATCAGGAGCTTTTTCATATTCATTAGTAGAGACCTTTGAAGAGATATCCTGGATCATTCCATAAGAATAGGAAGGATCCATAAAATCACGATTCAAATCCTCATCGGGTGTCTTTTTTTTCTCAACAAATAATTTTTCAATAGCAGAATCTATCTCCTCTTCAAGGCCTTTAAATTCTTCTTCTCCAAATATCTTTTCCATATTTTTCCCTTTCTTCTATCTTGTCTGTTTATCAGCAAGTAGGATCTTTCTGCTTACATCCTTTACAACAAGCTTGCTTATCTCTCTTAAAGTTTCAAAGACTCCTATTCCTTTTATAGCACTTGCAGGAAAGGATGGGACTTTTAGCATTGAATTTAAATCTTTTTCAAGGACATCTATTGGAAGTATCTCAGAGTCTGTCCCATCAAGATCTCTTTTATTATATTGGATGACAAGAGGAATGCTTCTGATACTGATTCCCTTTTCAGCTAAATTCTTTGCCAAATTTATCAGACTCTCTATATTCTTCTTTCTTTGAACCTTCAGGGAATCGGCAACAAAAACCACACCATCAACTCCCTTTAAAACAAGTTTTCTCGTTGCATCATAATGAACCTGGCCAGGTACTGTATAAAGTTGAACTCTAATATCGAAACCTCTTATTTTTCCCAAACTGAGGGAGAGGAAATCAAAGAAAAGGGTGCGGTCCCCTTTGGTATCGATAGAAACCATTTTCCCTCTTATATCTTCCCTCGTATTACTATAAATATACTGTAGATTTGTGGTTTTTCCACAAAATCCTGGTCCATAGTAAACGATTTTACATTGAATCTCGTCCTTGCTAAAGTTTATAAATGGCATTAAATCTTTTTACCTCATCTTGTTGAAATAATTAAAATTAAATTTTTTCCTTTCAAAAATTGATGAAAATATACTCAAAAGTTCATTTATTACTTTATTGATTTGAAAACGAATAAGTCCTAACGATGTGTTGTCATCAAAAAGGGTTACCATAATTACATGCTCTCCGATTGCAGAAAAATAGACATTCTCATTTCTCCCTTTATGAAATAAAAGCGTAAATTCTTCTTCACCTAATATCTTCGCAATCTCTGCTGTTGCTCCAAAATTGGCTGCCGTTAAAGCTGCCAAAGATAATAAATCGATATCCGGTGTATCTCCATGATGAGCAATCAGTTGCCCTGATCGATCTACGAGCAATATGGATTGAGCTTTCGAAGAAGAAACAACTTTACTTAAACAATTATTTATCTTTTCTAAATCCCTTTTGGTTAATATGACATTCATCTTTATTAACTTGTTTCGTCGTTTCTTCTCATAGCCTCTACAAGTAAATGCTCCCAGCTTTGATAAATCGTCTGAACAGGTGGGAGTACACCAATATTTGAAACAAATTCTCCTTCCTGCCAGCTCAGGATTTTATAAAATGCTTCAGTGCCCTTCTCTTCTCCACATTCGGCATGAACTATCTCTCCTTCATTTAAATAGATAACACCCTTTTCTCCATCTCTTGTAATGACAAGGGCTGTTGTAAGACGACTTAGGCAATTCATCTGAATAATGTCTGTAAGTTGAAGGCCAATTACCTTTCCCTGAAAACCCTTTTTTTTGCCGATTAAATCAATAATTATTCTTCTAATATCCGAAATCTCAAAAGGTTTTTCGATATAGAATAAAGACCCCCTTCTATTTGCCTCTTTGTGAATTTCTGAAGATCCATATGCAGTCATTATAATCACTTTTGTCTGAGGATATTCTTTTCTTATCTTTAAAAGAAGGTCTAATCCATTAATATCAGGCATCCTAATATCAGAAATAACAAGATCAATCCTATGTTGGTTTAAAATATTGATTGCCTCCTTACCATTATTTGCAATAAGAACTTCATATTTATCCTTATCTTTTGAAAGACTTTTTGCCATACTCCATGTTAATGTTTCTTCATCGTCTACGATTAACACCTTTTTTAACCCCTTTGTCATAATTAAAACAAAAATCCCTTTCTTGTTTTAATTCCCAAATAAGCAAAATAAATGCCAATTTCTGCATAATTTTAATGCACAATTTATTAAAATATTCAAATGGTTTTAACTTCTTAAAACCTTGTCTATTTTAATGTATATTTAAAAAATGGTCAATATTTATCCATTGGTAAAAAAGTTTCTATCTGTAATTACCCAATCTTTTAGAAAAGTTGGTGAAAAATTTTCGAGCAGGTATCTTTTATAAATTGAACAATCCCAGATTATCATTGCAAGGCGAAGCCGAGGCAATCTCTTCAAATTTTCATTCCTAAGTAAGCAAGAACCATTTTTGAGATTGCCCGCCCTTCGGGCTCGCAATGACTTCATCGGACATGTCATTCCGAGCCTTTTCCACTATGTCATTCCGAGTGAAGCGAGGAATTCTTTTTTAGATTTCTCACATACATTCGAAATGACAGACCGAGGGTGATTTCTCACATACGTTCGAAATGACAGGAAGAAGGGAATTTCTCACATTCGTCCGAAATTAAAATAAAAGTCTCTTCGATCTCTCATCTCCTTAACCCTTGTCTTAATGGGGTATATGGAGGGATCAACTACTTCAGGAATTTTTCAGAGACCTCTTCATGAGACCTCTGAAAAACTATTTAAAAATCCTTTTATAAATGGGGAGGTGGGGTGAAAAAGCCTTCGAGCGGATACCTTTTATAGATTAGCACTATTGATAATTCCCCTTAAAATAATTGGATTTTTTGTAAAGCGATTGTTAGAAATTTAAACATTAAAAGCCCGCATTCGAAGGGTTTTGAACCCTACCTTCCCAGTCTATCAAAGACTTTTTCAGAGATCTCTTCATTTGCACTTGACTTTTTTAAATCCATTAGATAACTTTAGATTAAAAATATTTTAGAGGAGTTATTTTTGGTCATTGATAAAGATAAAATATTAGGTTTGGCACAGAAATATATATTAAAAGGCCAATCA
>JBBIOI010000161.1:0-6006 GCA_037443425.1 Deltaproteobacteria bacterium | reverse complement strand
GTTTCAAGCACAGGGGAGAGTTCACCACCACACAATTCGTGATAGAAGTTATCAGTGAAGCCTTTTAGGTCAATATTAGCTGCATCGAGTACCTTGCAGAGATCTCTAAGAGGTGAGGGGTTAATAAAACCGTTTGAATGCATAACATTTAGGAGTCCTGCCTTTTTTACAAGAATACCTGTATCAACCATATATTCATAAAAGATAGTTGGCTCAACGTATGTGTATGCAACAGATTCTGCCCTCATTTCTTTAGCCTTTTGAACGATAAACTCTGGTGGTGTATCATAATTATATGTATCTTCAGGAAAAGCCTGGGAAATCTCCCAGTTCTGGCAGAATTTACACTTGAAGTTACAACCAGCAGTTGCAATTGAAAATGATTTTGAGCCTGGAAGCACATGGAAAAAGGGTTTCTTTTCTATAGGGTCTAAATGTATAGCGCAGGGATTTCCATAAACGAGGCTATAATATTTTCCGTCTCGATTTTCACGGACTCTACATACTCCTCTCTTTCCCTTGTTAACGCGACATCTGTGTGGACATAATTCACATTGAATTTGGCCATCACCAATAGGAGTAAAATATGGGGATAGTTTTGTCTTTATAAGGCCTTTTTTAATTATTTGTGCTTTAGAACTTCCTGGATAAAAAGTTATAGAGGTTGATGTTAATAGGAATGTAGACTTCAAACAGAAGGTCAGAAACTCTCTTTTTGTTATTAGTTGATTCATAATTAAAATTTTATAAAAAAATGGTCCTATAGTCAAATTTACTCTAAAAAAATAAACATCTTTTTTCTCGTGATTTGGTTATATGGCGTATCTGGCAAGTTCTTTACAGCGACATTGCCAATAAATATCCCATTCTTCATTTAGCTTCAAACCCTTAATTCTAATATAGGAATTAAAGCTGTCATTCCTGCGAAAGCAGGAATCTATGGAAAAGAAAAACTTTTAAAACCAGCTGGATTCCCGTTTTCACGGGAATGACGTAAGTTTTTAGGTTAGAGATTAAATTATGATTAGGGATAAGTATAGCATTAAATAAGCCAATACTACCATAACCTGTCATTCATAATTCAACATAAAAAATGAAACTAAATGAGGCAAGGGACAAGTCCTTGCACTACGTTGTGATTCATTTAATTTATACATTTATTATTGGTGTATGTCTGTTTGTCATTCCGAGCGTAGCGAGGAATCTCATTATTGGATTTCTCACTTCGTTCGAAATGACATTAAAAATCTCTTAACCCCCTCACCCCCGTTAAGCTATAACTCTTCCGTTCTTCCCTTTATTTTTAAGGGGAGGTAAGGTGGGGTTAACACATACTAAGCAGAGAGCAAAAATGAGCGTTTGAGTTTTGAATAAAATGCGATAAAATGGAATTAAAAAACGAAAAATATCATCGCACTTAATTATTTGTTTTCATTGAAATTTTCTATTAAATTTAAATTTGCGAATAATTTTTTCGCAAATTTAAATAAATTCCTTATACTATAGCTGAAACCCTTTTCCAAAATAATCCTAACTATTTAATTTTAAAAATCTTTTTAATTCATAAAATATTTTTTGTGGCACTAAAATTGCGAAGATTAAATAAAAAAATTGTAAATGGAGGGATTTAATGTGGCAGAATTGGATTATCGGAGCACTTGGTGTTTGGTTGATTATCTCTTCTTTTACAATTCATGGGAATCTATTAAATGAACTTATTGTAGGAATCTCAATAGCTATCCTTGGTTTCTGGATGGCTATTCAGAATCAAATTTAAGAAGGAGGCTTGGAAAAATGAGTATTTCAGAACATCTATGGGATTTAACAAGTCAACAGGTTTCAAAAATGATTGTTGAGATTTTAAAGAGGGCATCCGATGATAAGCTTGTTCAACTTACACATTTAGCTGAGAAGCTAACAAATGATAGCGAGATCCTCGATGCAATAAGAGGTGTAAGGAGAATGCTTGAGACCGATCATCCTGCAAAAAGGTTATTCAGGAAGATTATTGATTACCTACCTCCCAAAAACAGGACCATAATTTTTAATACACTTTTTAACAATGCATGGTTTATTGGTAATAAAAAAAGGGACCACTTCGAAAAGGAATATGGTTTTAGACCCCCATTTGTTATGATTTTAAGCCCTACATGGCAATGTAACCTCAGGTGTGCGGGCTGCTATACCCTGGGATATCAGAGACATCCAGGGCTGCCATACGAGCTTATCAAGCGAGTATTAAAGGAGTGTATGGATCTTGGAATTTATTTTATCACTGTCTTAGGAGGTGAGCCTTTTATATATCCTCATCTTTTCCAGATGATTGAGGAGCATCCTCAGATATTTTTCCAAGTCTATACAAATGGCACAATGATGACAAGGGAAAAGGCAGAAAGGATAAGAGATCTTGGTAACGCAATGGTGGTTATAAGTTGTGAGGGTTATGAAGAGGAGACAGATCGCTGGAGAGGGCCTGGAGTATTTAAAAAGATTATGGAGGCTATGGACCATTTAAGGGAGGCCCATGTCCTTTTTGGTTCATCAGCAACTGTAACAAGGCATAATGTTGATGTGGTTTCTTCAGAGGAGTGGATTGATTTTATGCTCGAGAAAGGAATCATCTCACAGAACTATTTTCTCTATATACCTGTAAATGGACAGGGCGATGTAAATCTTATGGTCACCCCAGAACAGAGGGATCATTTAAGGAGACAGGTGATATATTTCAGAAGGACAAAACCGATGTTTATTCTCGATTTCTGGAATGATGGTCCACATGTGCAGGGATGTATTGCAGGTGGGAGAAGATACTTTCATCTAAATGCAAATGGAGATGTAGAACCATGTGTTTATACCCATGTGGCAATGCATAATATAAAGGACGTTTCACTGGCCGAAGCCCTGAATAGTCCTCTTTTTAGAGCAATAAGGAAGAGACAACCACATAATCAAAACCATTTGAGACCATGCATGATAATTGATAATCCCCATATTTACAGGGAGGTAATTGAAGAGGCAAAACCTTATTTTACCCATCCCGGTGCCGAAGAAGTAGTGACAAAGTTAAAGGATGAATTGGATGCTTATGCAGCTCGTTTTGGAGCTTATGCAGACAGGGTTTGGAGAGAGGAGTATCTTAACCAGAAAGACTCGGCTTATTCCACAAGCTGTTCTTCTGTAAGCGCCTCTCCATCTATGTCAATGAAGGCACAAACATAAATACATTAATTCAAGGGTTCAAGGGTTTAGGGTTCGAGGGTTAAAGGATTCAGGGATTCATAGTTCTGATGTGGGACGGAATCTTTAACTTGAGACTTCATGTGGTTAATAAGTGGCACCTCTTTTCTAATGACAATAGGCATTGGCTTATTTCAATGCTATACTTATTCCGAAGCATAATTTAATCTCTACCATCACCTACGTCATTCCCGTGAAAACGGGAATCCAGCTGTTTTTAAATGTTTTTCTTTTCCCTTGATTCCTGCTTTCGCAGGAATGACAGCTTTAATTCTTATATAAATTGAGCGATTCAAGATTGTCATTGAGAGGCGAGGACAAGGCAATCCCTTCCACATTGTCATTCCGAGCGAAGCGAGGAATCTATGAGATTGCCACGCCCTTCGGGCTCGCAATGACTGAGTCTTGGAGGTTTAAGAGCCGGGGTATAAGTTTGTACAAGAGGAATGATAATCAACTTTTGAAATTAAGGCTTTGAAGCTAAATGAAGAATGGGATGCTTATTGGAAAGGTCGCCGTAAAGAATTTGCCAGATACGCCAATATAACCTCATCACGGAAAAAGATAATTACTTTATTTTCTTGATTGAGGATGGATTTTTGTGATAGATATAGAATATGATTAAATTCCCTGTAAGTGAAAAGAAAAGCCAGTGGCTTAAAGAGAAGATGGAGGCACTTGGAATCAAAGAGGAGGATATTGAGGAGAGTTTTATTCGTTCCTCTGGCAGTGGAGGACAGAAGGTCAACAAGGCATCTTCAGCCGTATTTCTTAAACATAAACCCACCGGGATTGAAGTAAAATACATGAGGGAGAGAAGTCAGGCACTTAACCGTTTTCTCGCAAGGCGAGAACTTGTAATGAAGATAGAGAAATTATATCGCGGGGTTTCAGAGAATGATATTAAAAGATTAAAGATTAAAAAGCAGAAGGCAAAGAAAGCGAAGAGATCTAAACAAAAATATCATCAGGAGTGAAAATGCCGAAAGTCCTTGTTACAGGTGGAGCAGGTTATATAGGAAGTCATGTTGTTAAGGAGCTTCTTAAAAATGGATACGAACCTGTTGTTTTTGACAATCTTCAATCTGGACATCGTGAGGCAGTTAAAGGGGGAGTATTAATCTATGGAGATCTTTCGGATTCAGAGGCATTAAAAAGGTTATTCCTGGACTATGATATAAATTCTGTTATGCACTTTGCAGCCGACTGTTTGGTTGGAGAATCTATGGAAAATCCATGGAAGTACTATAAAAATAATGTGATAAATAGTATAAGACTGCTCGAATTAATGGAGAATTTTAATGTAAAAAACATAGTCTTCTCCTCTTCTGCTTCGGTGTATGGGGAGCCACAAGAGATTCCAATCAGTGAAGATCACCCCTGTAAACCTACAAATCCATATGGAGAGACAAAGTTGATTTTTGAAAAGATGCTTGAAGCCGCAAGCAAGACAGGTAAAATAAATTATATATCTCTCAGATATTTTAATGCAGCAGGGGCAGATCCTGAAGGAGAGCTTGGAGAGGATCACTCTCCAGAAACGCATTTAATTCCAATAGTCCTGAAAGCAGCTTTGAATGGTGAGACTGTTCCGATTTTTGGTACAGATTACGATACACCTGATGGTACATGTATCCGCGATTATATACATGTGACTGATCTTGCATATGCACATATTTTGGCTTTAAGGAGATTAGAGGAAGGTAGGAAAGGTGGGATATATAATCTTGGAAATGGAAATGGCTATTCTGTGATGGAAGTTATTGAGGAGGCAATGAGAGTAACTAAAAAGAAGATCTCAATTAATGAATCTCAAAGAAGACCAGGAGATCCTTCGCGACTTGTTGCAAGCTCAGAAAAGATAAGGAAAGAGCTTGGATGGGTGCCAAAGTATCCTGAGCTCAGAGCAATTATTGAAACTGCATGGCACTGGCATAAGACTCATCCATATGGCTACAAACCAGGGTCAGGTCTACACATTTGACATTTTATAAGAACATGTATTGGCATCTGATATTCGTGTCGGTGGTTTGATTCTTGTTGTAGATTGCCGCAGGAAAAAGCCCTCGCAACGACTTCCTCCTTTCTGTCATTGCGAGGGAGTGAAAGAGGGATTAAGGGGAGTTAAGATATCATAGCAACTTGGCAATCTTAACAATGTAGTCGTTGCGAGCCCGAAGGGCGTGGCAATCTCATCTTAAACTTTTAAATTTCCTCAGGCCCACAAGGCTTAAAAGACCGCTCATTAAGAGTAGAATGGTCGAAGGAATTGGTATTGCAGAATAGGCAGAAGAATTTGTAGAAACTCCAATATCCAGGGTTCCTATATCTCCAGGGTGAAACATCTTTCTCAGATTGAGCGTTCCTGATATAGAATCTTCAATATACTGTCCAGGAGTGGCATAGTCTTCTAAATGTTGCCAGAAATGAGTACCTCCACCACCATCTGCCATTCCTCTAAATAGATAACCCCATACATATAGATATCCATATGCAAATGCATCAGGATCGGTTGATGCAGAAAGTGTAAATGAAAGTGTAAATGGAATTGAAACTGTCACATAACCAGGGGATGATCCAATATATTTAAAATCCCCCCACCTATTACTCGTGCTTTCCCCATATGGACTAAGTTGACCATAAGGTCCAACAGAGGTAGTGGCTGAAAGAAAGGAGTTTGCAACTCCAGTAGCATTTGCTTCTGAAATAGAAACATTACTTTCAGAATATACCCAGCCAGTTTTTGTATCTGATGCGTAATCTGAGGTT
>JBBIOI010000160.1:0-6031 GCA_037443425.1 Deltaproteobacteria bacterium | reverse complement strand
TCTCTACAGATACCCTCCCTTCAGCCACTTCAAATACATCTTCCAGTTTCAGATCCTCACCATCAATAACGATTCTTCCCTTCATATTACTCAAAAAAATTTATCTCCTGTCTCCCATATCCTAATTTTTCATCCATATATACAAGAAACCTTGTCATGAGATTCCTCTCAGCAAAGAATCTAACAAACCTATGAAAATAGGTGTTTGGTTTATTCCATGGGCATACCCTAATACAGATTGAACAATGTGTTCCATTTTTAACCCACCAATCAAGGCATTTCATAGCATTAACAGGCCACTTTAACATCCCCCGATTATTTGATTCATCCCATGGCTTATCTGTCCTTTCTCCTGATTTTATAGCTTTGCTTGGACAATGTAACGAACACCTTTCACATCTCTCACAGAAAGTCTGAACACCTATATCGATTGGCCTATCTACCTCCATTGGAAGGTCTGTAAAGACCTTCCCTATTCTGCACCTTGGTCCAAATTCTCTTGTTATAAGGAGTCCATTTCGTCCCATTTCTCCAAGCCCAGCATCCACAGCAAAAGCTATATTTATACCCAATTCATTTACTGATGGAATGGCCCTGTAACCAATCTCTCTTATAAAGGAAGCTAAAGAACAGGCAGTTAAACCCATTTTCGAATATACCAGGTCTGTCTCTGGCTCAACGGCTGGTGTCCTCTTAACAATTTCATAATCCATTTCTTGAACTAAAACAATTACATACTGATAAGATTCAGGGATTTCAATTGGTTCTCCTGGTTGACCCGCCCCACAGTAATAGGCATTTTGATACCCCCAGTGACTATAAACCCACAACCGATCAAGTCGAGAAATGCCTACCAAGTCAGCTCCTAGCCAATGTGCCACCCGTTTAATGATCTTGCTCATTTCGTTAGGTGATAGAGATTCAAGCTTATATTCTCGATTGAATTTTGGAGCATCCTCTCTTGCATATTGTGTTCGTCGCATTACATATTCAACAGTCCTTCCAGCTACCCAAAGACCATGATCAATAATTGTCTTACCACGGATCTTCTTTTTGATATTCTCTACACTTTTTTCATGCATCTTATCATATTTGCTTCCCCCAGGATCGATCCTACCACGGCTAAATCCTGTAAGCCTATCATCAAATCGCTCAATGGTTCCTGTAATATATTTTTTGTAAGTCGGTTCATTGACAAAATTCACTTTATCCCTCCATTTATATTCCCATATAAGCCTTCTTTAGATATTCATTTCTTAAAAGTTCCTTTCCTTGACCCATAAGAACAATCCTTCCGTTTTCAAGCACGTAACCTTTATCTGACATACTTAATGCATTATAAACATTCTGTTCAACAAGAAGTACTGTAACATTATCCTTATTAATGGATTTGAGAACCTCGAATGTCTTTTTTACCATAAGAGGAGCCAGCCCAAGAGATGGTTCATCAACGGTAAGAAGAATTGGCTTTGACATAAGCCCTCTTGCTATGGCAAGCATTTGTTGCTCTCCTCCACTTAAAGAGCCTGCAAGTTGATACCTTCTTTCCCGAAGGGTGGGGAAAAGATTATAAGCCTCTTTAAGTGCTTTATCAATTTCTTTCTTTGTTCTACGAGGATAAGCTCCTACCTCTAAGTTTTCCTCTACACTAAGAAGTGGAAATATTCTACGGCCTTCAGGAATATGGACAATCCCCATCAATACAATTTCATATGGAGGTTTACCAAGGATTGGTTCTCCTTTGAATTTAATAGTCCCGAAAGTCTTTTTCAGAAGTCCAGAAATTGATCTAAGTAAAGTACTTTTCCCAGAGGCGTTCGCCCCAACAATAGAGACAAATTCTCTCTCATATACATTGATCTCAATATCAAAAAGGACCTGAACATCTCCATAAAAAACATTTAAATTACTAATTGTTAACACTTAAAAACTCCTCTCCTAAGTATGCTTTGATAACCTTTTCATCCGATACAATTTCTGAAGGTTTACCTTCTGCAATTTTTTCACCATGATTTAAGACAATAACTCTATTCGATAAACTCATTATTACACTCATAATATGTTCAATAATGAGTAGTGTGATACCAGATCTATTTAACCTTTCGATCAATTTAATCATCTCCTGAAGTTCTGTCGGATTTAGCCCCGCCATTACCTCATCAAGCAAAAAAAGTTTTGGTTTTGTAGCCAAACCTCTTGCAATCTCAAGCCTTTTCCTATCAACAATGGTGAGAGACTTTCCAAGCTGATTTTTTTTATCATATAAACCTACAAATTCTAACACCTCTTCAGCCTTATCTTCAGCCTTTTTTAGACTTTTTTCGCGACTGAGTGCACCTATCATAACATTTTTTAAAACAGATATGTTAGCGAAAGGTTTTGCTATCTGAAAGGTCCGACATATTCCTAACATGCATATCTCTTCAGGTCTCAACTTAGTAATATCCTTGCCTTCAAATTTAATATAACCTGTCTTAGAATGGTAAAATCCACTTAGGAGATTAAAAAGCGTAGTTTTACCGGCACCATTTGGACCAATTAGACCTACTACCTCTCCTGAATTAATCCTCAGGCTCACATTGTTTAGCACAATATTCCCTCCAAACGATTTGCTAATATTAAAGACCTCAAGCATTTAGTCTTAATCCCTTTTATCTTTTAGGGGTAACAACTTATGTTTCAGTTTTTCTAAAATTCCCGTCGGCATGTATAAAAGAACCAATATTAATATGACTCCATAGATAATCATATGAAGGCCAGGCAATGCTGTCCCCATTTTAGCCCTGAGGAAAATGCTAATGGGAACAAAAATAAATGTCCCGATTGCTGGCCCCAATGCTTTACCTATTCCTCCTACGATAACAAATAATGCAACCTGTACCGAGAGCTGGATACGAATTACACTCATCGGATCAATAAATACAATATATTGTGCATAGAAGGTCCCAACAATTGCAGATATAAAAGCGCTTAGTCCTATTGCGAACAATCTTACCCTTCCTGTTTTAACACCAAGTGCTCTTGCTGCATCTTCATTCTCACGAAATGCAGTTAAGTAATAGCCAAGTCTTGAATTTTCTATTGCATATGAAACAGCAATGACTATCAAAAAAAGAAATAGACCTATATAGACATAAGGAAGTTTTCCTGAGAAAGAGAAATAATAAAGGCTTGGTTGAATCGGAAGTGCCAAACCTTCTGAACCCCCAGTTAATGATCTCCAATTTACAGCTATTATATAACAGACTTCTCCAAAGGCAAGGGTCGCAAGGGCAAAGTAGTGACTTCTTAATCTGAAGCATATTAATCCAAGAATGAGACCTATTAGACATGAAAAAAACCCGCCAATAAACATCCCTATCCAGGGTGTTAAACCGTAATGTAAAAGAAAGAGTGTTGATGTATAAGCTCCTATTCCAAAAAAGGCATTATGTCCAAGGGACATCATTCCTCCGTATCCTGCAATAATATTCCATGCACTTGCAAATGCCCCCCAAAGAAAAATAAGGATAAGTCCATCGAGATAGAAATCATTTTTTATTAAAAGAGGTAATATAAATAAACATACTAAAACAAATACTAAAACTTTTTTCCCATTTGATACTGACTTTTTACTCAAATGACTCAATTCTCTCTAACTCCTCCTCCCTCTCTATTCCAAAGATACCTGAAGGCTTTATTACTAATATCCCTATAAACACAAGAAAATAGACTGCCTGTTTACTTTCTTGACCCAAAAAGTAACTTGAAAATATCTCTACAATCCCGATTATTAAACCACTAATCATTGCACCCACGATATTTCCCATACCACCTAAAACAACTATGACAAACATCACCAAAACAAAGTCAAATCCTACAAAAGGGTGGACAGTATAGATTGGTATAAGTAATCCTCCTGCCAATCCAACAAGTACTATTCCGATTGCAAAGGTAAGCTTATAAATCTTATTTATATTAATTCCCATTAGAAGAGCTGCTGACCGATCCTGAGAAGTTGCCCTTATTATCTTTCCTATATATGAAAACTTTAAGAAGAAATAAAAGCCTATGGATAGAGAAATAGCCAACATAAAGGCTATTAATCTCGCAGGGCTTATCATTATTTCCCCTATGTTTAAAAAAGGAATCGGTCCCAGCACAAAAGATTTGGTTGCGTAATTAAGTGAAATACTTCTGAAATCTGCAGACCATAATAGAAGAACCATATTTTGAATAATGGTAGATAGACCCACTGTTATAAAGATTTGACAAAGAACAGAAGAACTTAAGGTGGGTCTAATAAAAAGAGAGTAAGTAACAATTCCTATTCCAAAGATCAGGGGGACCATAACAAGAGTACTCAGATATGGATCGATATGAAAGTAATGAAAAAGCCAGAAAGAAATATACATGGCTATCATTAAAAATTCACCGTGTGCAAAATTAACTATTTTCATTACCCCAAAGATCAGCGTCAGTCCTATGCTTGCAAGGGAATAAATCCCTCCCAAAAGTATCCCAGAAATTAAAAGTTGTATGAAAGTAGTAACTTCCATAGTATTTTAAATAAAATTCTCCCTTAGCTCGCTAATGAGAATTGTAAATGAATTTATAATTATTCAAATTATGATATTATCAATAAAATTTTAGTTCTGAGGTTGCAATCTCTTTTGGAAAGATAAGTTTCAGTTTCCCATCTTGCCACTGATTGATCCCTGCAGAGGCATATATATTCTGGCCTGCATTCTTTTCCCCTGGCCGAGCAAATTTTATCCCCCAATTTAGAACACCATGACCCGGTGGAATATCAAGGCTCAAGGCTGCCTCTCGAAGTTTATCAGGCTCAAGAGTTCCAGCTTTAGGTAAAATAAATTTATAAAATATCCATGCACCTGCAAAACCTACAAAAGAAGTGGGGTTTGGATATTCTCCATTGTGGGTATCTTTGTATCGTTTAACAAATTCTAAGGCATCCTTCTTCTGCTGAGAACCTAATCTTTCTACCGATATCTCAGAAGGAATACCTCCTGCCATTACTCCATCGCCTTCTTTCCCAAAAGCCTTAATAAAATCGGGGTTGCCCTGCCCTGCAGTTGTCCCGATCACAATCGATTTAAATTGTAATTCTTTTGCCTGTCTATGGAAAAGTATAGAATCATTTATATACTGGGCAGCTAATATTATGTCAGGCTTAGATTGTTTAAGTTTCATCACCATACCTGAAAGGTCGACAGATTTGGCACTATAAATTTCTGTTGTAACTATGTTTAGACCCAATACCTTTGCCCTCTCCATTAATGCCTTTCCAGTAGATGTCCCAAATCCTCCATCTTCATGAACTATTGCAAAACGCAGATCTTTTGCCTTTTTCCCAATCCTCGGAGCGATTATGTCAGCAGCGAAATCGATCATTTGAAATGCCATCATATCACTATCAAAAGTAGTTCTGAAAATGTATTTAAACCCTCTGTTTGTAATTAAACTCGAAATACCTTCATTTTCTAAATAAAAAATCTTATTCTTTTCAGCCACTACAGTGGCTGCCATAGATAGGCTGCTTGCCTGTGTTCCAATAATTGCCGTAACTCTTTCATTCGTTATCAAGCGATTTGCCTCGCTTGCAGCAGCCTGAGGATCCGGGGCATCAGCACTGATAAGTGTAACCTTCTTTCCCAAGATTCCTCCTTGGTCATTTATCATTTCTGTTGCAATCTTTACCCCATCAAAATTCTTAATACCATTCTTTGCGAGAGGACCTGTCAATGGAAGTATAACCCCTATGCGCCAGACGTCTTGTGCATAGGTGATTCCGCAGATTAAAAAAATACTAATAAATAAGGATAATTTACTAAATAATCTTTTCATTTCAAACCTCCTTATATAAAATTATATGAAAAATTTTAATGATATTATTATAAATAAATTCACAATAGCCATAATAGTCTATTGTTCTATTGACACTGATTCTTTAATAAATAATGGGAAAAGCTTACTCACTTTTATAGATTGTTAAACCTGGAATTTTAATCCCCCCTTTCTCTGCTGCTTG
>JBBIOI010000159.1:0-6199 GCA_037443425.1 Deltaproteobacteria bacterium | reverse complement strand
AAGAACAGCAAGGTTTAACTGTTTTTCAAAGTTTCTCTGCTGAGAAGCCCCATTTCGGCAAGATACTACACAGTTTCCACAACCCTGACATAATTCACCAATCACCTCTGCCTTCAATTCCTCTTCATTGATCACCCTTGCTTTATAAGGACAGGTCTCAACACATAGACCGCATCCACAGCATAACCTTTTTATCACATAGGCCTGATAGGCCTTCTCTAATAAGAAATCTTTTGAAAGTAAGGTCATTGCCCTTACGGCTACTGCATTTCCTTGAGAGATAGAATCCTCTATAAAATTTGGAGAGTGACATAGACCACAGAAAAACTTCCCGCGATCAACAAAATCGAGCGGTGAAGACTTTGGATTTGCCTCCATAAAAAAACCATCTGAGTTAAGTTTTACATTAAAAATCTCTGCCAATTTTCTATTATCGTTTGGCTCAATGCCTGTACTTAAAATAATACTATCAACTGGAATCTTTAAATAACCCTTTATTGCAGGATCAAATACTGTTAAATTGAGCTTTCCCTCAGAAACAGAGACCTCGGGTTTTCTCGATGGTTCATATCTGATAAAAATGATACCCTTTTTTCTTGCCTCATAATAATATGTCTCGTAGAATCCATAAGTCCTTATATCCCTGTAAACAATATATATATTTATAGATGGATTTCTTTCCTTTAGCTTTAATGCATTCTTAATGGCATGGCCACAGCAGATTCGACTACAATAAGGATGGTCCTCGTCTCTTGAGCCAACACATTGAATCATTGCTATCTGTTTAAATTCATCAATCTTCTTATCTTTAAAAAAGATCATCTTTTCTAACTGCCTCTGTGTAATAATCCTCGAATCCTCTCCATAGAGGTACTCTTTCGGGGTAATCTCTTTTCCACCTGTTGCCAAGATTAATACGCTATGGTCAATTAAAAATTCTCCATCTGGATTAATGACCTTTGTTGTAAAGTATCCATTTTTCTTCGAAAAATCGGTAACCTCTGTTCCAAGATACAAATGAATAAAACTACTTGCTTCAACCTTTTTTCTCAAATCCTTAAGTAATAGTTGTGGATCAGACCCTTTCAATGTATAAAACGACTCTTTTAAATTCCCACCGAGTTCCTTTTCTCTCTCGACTAAAAAGACTTCATATCCCTGCTCGGCCATTCTTAAAGAAGATATCATGCCTGAAAGCCCACCACCAACAACAAGTGCACTCTTCTTCACGTTATAAGTTTTCTTAAGAATGGGCTGAATCCTTCTTGCCCTCTCAACTGCCATATTGATTAAGGTGATTGCCTTTTGAATCGCGGATTCTTTATATTCTTTATGTACTAATAAACACTGGGCATCTATGTTTGCATACTCAATTAAATAAGGATTAAGACCAGCATCTTCTGCTATATCTTCTATTTGAATCTTAATCTCCTTGTTTGAGCAACCAGCTATTACAATCCTATTTATATTCTCCTCTTTTATTCTTCTCTTTATTAAATCAAGACCTTCATTGAAGTTTTGTAAATTTATTTCCTCAAAATGGACAACATCTCTTAAACCTCCAAGTTTTGTCCTGATATCATTTGTTGAAAACACACCTCTTAATTCATCTCTAATATGGCAGAGAAAGATACCTATTCTCGGGATCTCTACGTTTGAAACCCTCTCTATTGAAGATTGCCTGAGTTTTGGAGAAATATTATTCTTTGAAAGAAATGAAGTGGCTAAAGCTACAGCACTTGCCCCATCAACGACTGTCTCAGGTATATCCTTTGGTGCCCTAAAAGCACCTGCAGCAAATATTCCAGGCACTGATGTCTGTTGAGGATTAAACTCATCTGTATGACAGAAACCGAAACGATTTAATTCTATTCCTATCCTATTGGCCAGTTCCTTTATCTCTTTCGGGGGTGTAAATCCAACCGAAAGGATGACAGCATCAAATTCTCTCTCTTCAAATGAGCCATCTTCTTTTACATATGTAATTAAAAGGTTCTTTGTCTTCTGAATCTCCTTTATGGATGAAATAGCACTTCTTATATACTCGATACCAAATTCACCTTTTGCCCTCTCAAAATATCTTTCATAATCCTTTCCTATGGGCCTTATATCCATATAGAAAACTGTTATACTGAGATTTGGTGATCGTTCCTTTGCAATCATTGCTTGTTTTGTGGCATACATGCAGCATATCGTGGAACAGTGATCCTGACCGCATGAAGGATCTCTTGAGCCTACACACTGAATGAAGGCAATATTTTTCATTTCTTGCCAGTCCGATACCCTTAAAGGAAAACCACCTGTAGGGCTTGATGTAGAAAGTAATCTCTCAAACTGTATGCTTGTAAAGACATTTTTATATCTACCAAAGCCATATTCACCCTTTTTCTGTGCCCAAAAAGGTTCGAAACCGAATCCAAGAATAATAGCTCCTACCCGCAAAACCTCTTCCTCATGCTTCATTTCAAGATCAATTGCTCCAGTATCACATACCTTTACACATTCTCCACATCGGATACATGATTTTGGATCTATCAAAAGCGCATTCGGAATGGCCTGGGCAAAAGGGAGGTAGATCGCCTTCCTCTTTTCGAGTCCTCCTCCAAATTCCCTTTCAACCTCAATCGGGCACACCTCTATACATCTTCCACATCGTGTACACCTTTCTTGAATGATATATCGAGGCTTTTTTAATATTGATAATTTAAAATCACCTGCCTCTCCTTCAATTTTTGTCAGCTCAGAGTAAGTTATCAATTCAATATTTTTGTGAAGCCTACATTCATAGATTGGACAGAATGCAGGTGGATCAGGACTCATAAAACAGACCCCACATGAATTTGTAGGAAAAGTTTTATCAAGGAGTGGGAAATATCCTCCTATGGCTGGAGCCTGCTCGAGTAAAAAGACCTCCCTTCCCATTTCCGCAAGCAATAGGGCTGACTGCATCCCTGAGATCCCTGCGCCCATCACCAGTACCGAATTTTTATCACCTTTAATTCTCTCTTGTGTCATTGATTACCCTCTAAAATATATTGAGGTTTATGTTTTAATTTTGAATTGATACATTACTCCAATCCTAAAGATTTCAGTAATCCTTCTGGATTGATAATATGTTTTTTCCACCATCTCCTTCTCTCACCAACATCGAAGGTAAGGGCCATCAATTCTGTAAAGTAAAAGACAGGGAAATCCCTATCCTGTCTCATCTCAAGATTTGCCTGGCAGAGTCCACAGGAGGTTACAAGACAATGTGCAGAGGCCTCTTCTGCCATCGATACGATTTTACCAACAAGTTTTTTCACAATTTCACCATGTGTCAATGCCAGATCTGCACCACAACAGTCAACCTTGTAGGACCAATCCACAGGGTGAGCACCTATGGCCTTCATTAAGCGGTCCATATACTGAGGGTTTTCAGGGTCATCAAGTTGGGTAATCTGTGGATGTCGAACCAGTGCACATCCATAATAGCAGGCTGTTCTTAGACCGTTTAGGGGTTTTTTCACCTTCTCTCGAATCCTTTCAAAACCAATTCTATTTATCAGGACATCCATTAGTGCCAAAATCTCTAAGGATGGATCGTATTTAAATCCTACTATTCCCTCGATCTTCTCTCTTGTCTCCTCGTCTTTTTTAAGCACATTTTCTGTTCTCTTTAACATATTGAAACAACCAGCACAGGGAACTACAAGTGAGCCTAAATTTAAAGATTGGGCCTTAAAGATATTTCGTGCAGGAAGACATAGGGAGAGAAGATGATTGATACTGTGTGTTGCAGCTGCTCCACAGCAGTTCCAGTCATCAATCTCTATCAGTTCTACTCCAAGTACCTTGAAGACCTCTCGAGTTGAACTCCCGTATTCAAATGAAGTAGAATGATCAGTGCATCCAGGGAAATAAGAAAATTTCATTAAATCCTCCAAAACAGTTATTCTATCTTCTTGCATTTTTCAAAAATATCCTTTATCTCACGGCAGCCTTTAATTAGACTTGGTAAGATTGGTATCTTACCCTTTAAAAATAGCACCAAACCAGAACCAAGATCTGTCAGTATATCTTTACTCCTTAATTTATATTCCATCAACATTGTTGCCTCATGAACCCTTCCCAATCTTTCTATACTCTTAATAAACGTTTCATGAAGGAGATAAATATTCTTTTCCCTTGGTTCAATACCTTCTTTTAATGCCATCTCTCTGAGTGTATCCATTAATACTCCAATATCAATCTCGTTCGGGCATCTTGTTCCACAGGTTTCACATGATACACAAAGCCAGATTGCGCTACTCCCTAAGACCTCCTTTTTCATACCCATCTGTATCATTCTGATTATATTATTTGGTTTTATATCCATATACGGGGCTGTAGGACAACCAGCGGTACATTTAAGGCATTGATAACAGAGGTTTAAATCCTCTCCACTTCTTCTTTTAACATCTTCAAGGAATGAAGAATCATATCTATCCAAACTAATTATTGTTTCCAACTTCGTCTCTCCATATTTTTATTTAAATAAATTTATCCACCATCCTGAGTATTTGAGTTGATGAACTATTTCTTAACTCACAAGCAAAGTTTGGACAAGCAGAGATACATGCACCACAACCTTGACAAAGTGCGCTGTGAACAATCGATATCCCTTTACGTTTATCTATTTCCCTTGCCTCGTAAGGACAGACCTCTACACAGATTCCACAGCCACTACATATAACTTCGTCAACAAAGGCAATCAATGGATCCTGAAGTAACTTATCCGTAGACAAAAGGGCCTGAATCTTACTTGAGGTTGCAAGGGCTTGAGATACTGTATCAGAAATGTCTTTTGGACCCTGACCACATCCTGCAAGAAATACGCCCCTGGTCGAGCTTTCAACAGGATAAAGTTTTATATGAGCCTCGGTCAAAAATCCATGTTTATCTACCGTTGCCCTCAATCTTTTAGCAAGTTCTTTAATCCCTTTGCTTGGAATTATTGCCATTGCTAAAACAACCAAGTCTGCTGAAATTTCAACCATTCTACCTGTAAGGGTGTCAACCCCTAAAACTTTTATTTTACCATCTTCTCTAAAAACCCTTGATACTCGTCCTCTCAGATATAAGATCCTGTGGTCTTCTATGGTCTTTTGTAGAAATTCTTCATATCCCTTTGCATCTGAGCGTATATCCATATAAAAAACATAAGCCTGACCATCTAAAACCTGTTCTTTATAAAGCTTAGCCTGTTTAGCTGTATACATACAGCATACCCTTGAACAATAAGGCATATATCGATCAGGATCTCTTGATGCAACGCATTGAATGAAGACCACCTCTTTTGGAACCCTTTTATCAGAAGGCCTTATGATCCTTCCTTTTGTTGGTCCATCTGGCGAGACCATACGTTCAAAAGCCAATCCATCAATTACATCAGGGATCTCTCCATAGCCATATTCACCTAATTCTTCCTTCGGAAATAGCTCATATCCAGTAGAAACCAAGATCGCTCCAACCTTTTCGGAAACCAATTCATCCTGTCTATCGAAATCGATTGCCCCTTTAGGACAAACATCTTTACATTTCGTACAACTTTTATCAATAAAGTATTGGCAATGGTTTCTGTTAATCACCGGTTTGTCAGGGACACTTGATTGATAAAGCAGGTCAATTGCCTTTCTAACCCCTAAACCCCTTTCAAAGTTCGATGGATACTCTATTGGACAGCTTTTAATACATAGACTACAGCCATCACATCTTTCCCAATCTACGTACGTAGCCCTCTTTTTAATTATTAAATCAAAGTTTCCAACATATCCTTTTATCTCCTCAATCTGCGAGTAACAATAGAGTCTGACTTTTGGGTGTTTTTCAACCTCTTTAGCAATGGCAATAAGTTTCGAAAAAGCAGGTTCGAGATCAGGAAATGTCTTTGATAGTTGCACCATATGGCCACCAATCGCCTGTTCCCTTTCTACCAGTATAACCTCATAACCACCCCAAGCCAGATCTATTGAAGCAGATAGTCCAGCAATACCGCCTCCAATTACTAAAACCTTCCTATTGATAGGCACAGAGATTGACTCAAGTTCTTCGTTTCTTCTAACTTTTTCAAGGGTTGCTGAAATAATTTCTATTGCCTTCTCTGTCGCCTCTCTTTTTTCTTTTTGATGAACCCAGCTACATTGCTCCCTAATATTGGCAATCTCACATAGATAGGGAT
>JBBIOI010000158.1:0-6260 GCA_037443425.1 Deltaproteobacteria bacterium | reverse complement strand
CGATTGTAATTTTATCGTATTTCTTTTCAATATAGATCCCTTCTTTAATCTCAAATAAAAGGCTTGAAGACTTGTTTAACCTTTTTAAAACAGTGTAAGGATTTACAACCTCTTTTATGATACCTTCCTCTTGTAGGGATTCATTTAAGGCCCTTTGAAGTAACCTCCATTTAATAACAGGATTGAGAGGTTGAAAATCTGAAATTCGAAAGGATATAACACCATTTTCTTTTTTGACAATGGCTTTGTAAATCTTTTCAGTTTCTCCATCAATATACTCATTTTCCTGTCTTAATATATCTGCTGTCTTTAATAGAATCTCTTTAAATCTTGGTTGATATTCATTCTCAATAAGAGGGATTAAGTCCATGCGAATTCGATTCCTGAAATAATCTCTCTTTAGATTTGATGAGTCCAATAAAAAAGGAATATCATTTACTTTAGCAAAAGATTCTATATCTTTTCTCCATACTTCAATAAGCGGTCTTATTATCTTGCCTTCACTGGCTGGTAGCATTCCTTTAAGTCCTTTTAGTCCAGCACCTCTCAATATTCTTAAAATAATTGTTTCTACCTGGTCATCTGCATTATGTCCAAGTGCAATCCTGTTGGCATCATATTTTTTGAGAAGCCTTTCAAAAAACCGAAAGCGAAGTCTCCTCGCTGCATCTTGAATGGAGAGGCCTTTAGATTTACGAAACTCCTTTACATCCACTTCATCATATTCAAATAGAAATCCAAATCTCTTTGACTCTTCTCTAACAAGATCTGCCTCTTTTTCTGCTTCCCCTGGCCTAAGACCATGATTAATGTGGGCAACAATTATAGAAAGATCATATTTTTCACGAAAGGTATTCAGAACATAAAGAAGAACCATTGAATCAACACCGCCTGAAACCCCAACTATAAGTTTGTCACCTTTTTCAAATAGATGGTATTGATCAATGGTCCTTCTGACTATACTTAACAGTCTTTCGGATACATTATCTTTCACATTTTCTTTTCTCCCAAAGGTCCTACCCTTATCTCAACCTCTGTTGTCCCATACCACTTTTCAATTATTCTTATAGTACATGTCTTTTCTGGTTTTGAAAAATTTAGAAAAGATTCCTTACCTTTAAAACTATTTATCAATTTCCAGTTATCCCTCTCCATATTGTATATAAAAAAGTCGATCAATGAATTGGGGTCAAGCCACCATTTTGAAAAAACCAAAACCCCTGCCTTAAATTTGGGAGTCTCATAAATAAATGACCTACTCTGTTTATAATTCAATTCTCTTGGAACAAGTACATCGTTAAAAAAGTAGTACTTCCCTCCAACCCTCCAATCACCTGTCTCCGCTGTTTTACCCCTTTCTCTCACCTTAGTTGAACAATCTATTAGGCTTAAGGCAAGAAGTGATACCAATAAAAAATAGATTAAAATTTGATAACCTCTTTTTTCCATTATCTTCTCCTCCTTTTTATTAAATTATTATCATCCTTTTTCTATAAAAGCAAGGGAATATCTTTCTAACCTTTCTAACCGTAACCTCTCATTTATTAGGAGAGATAAACTTGTGAGTGTATGAAAGGGAATCATAAAGGCGAAAGATATTGAATTCTCTTTAAGCTCTATCTTTTAATCCTGTTTGATAAGATAACGCAACTCTTTTTGCCTCATCGAAAATCTCTTTAATTGAAATCCCCTTTTTTAGTGCCAATCTTTTACAATCATCATATTCTGGTGAGAGGTTTACCGGCTTTCCTTCCCATCTTGCAAGCTTGAATCTTAGATTCCCGTATTTTGTTTTTACAGTAATGACTTCCCTTTCAGCACATAGTCTTTCTTCTTCATGCCACCTAACACCTATGGAGGTGGTCTCTTTAATTAAAAATTCTATTATAGGATTCAATTTCTCAAAAGATGATATTATGCTTAACAAAGTGGCAGGCCGATTCTTCTTCATAATAATGGGTGTTAGAAAAACCTCTCGAGCTCCTAAATCGAAGAGTCTTTCCATTATGTAATCATAAAGCTGGGGATTCATATCATCTATATTGGTCTCAATAATCACCACCCTTTCTTTCAATGAATTTGTTAAAGATCTACCAATAATTAATCGTAGGACATTTGGATGCGGCAGATCGTCTTTGCCTGCCCCATAACCAACTTTTTCTATAATCATTTCAGGTAAAGGACCAAAATAAGACCCAAGTGAACTCAGGATCGCTGCCCCTGTAGGGGTAAGAAGTTCCCTTTCAACTCCTGTTGAATAGATAGGTTTTTCTTTCATAAGGAGGAGAGTTGCAGGGGCTGGCACAGGAAGAATTCCATGTTCACACTTAACAAAGCCTGTCCCCACATTTACTCTTGAAACATATATCTTATCGATACCCAATTCACGAATCCCCCACACAGAACAAACAATATCTACCACTGAATCCAACCCTCCAATTTCGTGAAAATGTATATCTTCCACAGGCACATGATGAATTTTAGCTTCAGCTTGAGCTATCCTCTTAAAGATATCTATGCTCTTTTCTTTTATCTCGGGCTCTATGGAGCTTTTTTCAACAATATCAACAATCTCTTTTAGATTACGATGATGCTTTTCCTCCTTTTTACCCTCTATGATAACCTTTGTTGCAAGAATTCCTGATTTATTTATCTTTTTTACTCTAATTCTAACGGTTGGTATTCTAAGTTTTTCTAACTCTTCTTTTAATCCCTTTTGACTCAGGCCTGCATCAATAAGGGCACCAAGAATCATATCCCCACTTGCACCTGAAAAACAATCAAAATAACCAATCCTCATCATCAACTCCTATTTTTTTAAAATAATAACTTCAGAGAGAAATATAAAAAGATTTCTTAAGTCATCTTAATATATGTTTTCCTGGAAATATTTACTGTATAAGATTCAAATTTATCAATAAGAGCCCTGCATTCAGGATTTGCTTCATTCTTAGGCATCACCGTCCTGTAAGTATCTATATCAGGAAAATCCATTGTTTTTATAAAACTATCCTCCCCTTCAGCCTGCCATACATCGTAGGCCAAACAACCATGAGACTCCCAGTATGGCTTTGTTCCTGACTTGACAAATGATAAAAACTCTGCCTGCTTCTCTTTTGGAACCTCAAATCTGAAAACAACCTTTACCATAATTTCTCCTCCTTATTAATTTGTAACTTAATTTAACTTATCCAAAAATTAAAAAGAAAGCAATAACCGTCTTTAAGAAATTTCTGAATTTGCATGTAACTTCACCTTACCTACACCATCCCTAAAGAGAAAGGGATTAAGGAGTATAAGAAAGTTCTGAAAAAGTCCTTGGAAGACTGGGAAGGTAGGGTTAAAAACATCCTTTTTTTAACAGTCATTGCGAGCACCCAAAGGGTGTGTTGTAACCCAATGAGGTCATTGCGAGCCCAAAGGCCGTGGCAATCTCATAGGTTACTTGCTTTGCTCGGGATGGCTCTTTGGGATAGATTGCTTCGGCTTCACCTCGCAATTAGAGTCTCGAATAGCTCAATTTATATAAGAATTAAGCTGACGCAGGCGAGGGTAGAGTTAAATTATGCTTCGAAATAAGTATAGCATTGAGATAAGCTAATACTACATAACTTGTCACGGTAAAAAAAGATGCTAACAGGGATAGAAATCGATTTGACAATAAAAAAAATTTGAGTAAAAATTTATTTGGTTTGGCGGTGTAGCTCAGCTGGTTAGAGCATGCGGCTCATATCCGCAGTGTCCGGGGTTCGAATCCCTGCACCGCCACCAATAATTTTTAATGATTTCAATAATAAATTAAAAACCTCCTAAAAATACTGTCACCAGGAAGCAAAGAATTCGATTAAATAAAAGATTAGGAAGTAGTAACTGAGAGGAAATCACAATTCCTTATCACACATAATGATTGCTCCAGGTCCCAGGACTTCAGAACTACAGAACCTTTACTTTACTACCTTACAAAATTTAATTTATATGCGCGTCCGTTCCAGTGAGTTGTTAGGTGTAAGTTTTCATCAGTCTCATGCCGTCTCAAATTACAAACTCTTAAGCATTTCGACCGGGACGCGCTTGCTCAAGCCGATGATCTCGATTCCAACAACGTTATCGTTTGCATCATAGGCAAGAATCACACCTGGTCTAAT
This sequence comes from Deltaproteobacteria bacterium, assembly GCA_037443425.1. Taxonomy (GTDB): domain Bacteria; phylum Desulfobacterota; class BSN033; order BSN033; family UBA1163; genus JBBIOI01. Next base: position 2,115 of record JBBIOI010000158.1, on the reverse strand, counting down.
CTCCTCGGACTCGACAATCACCGATTCATCCAGCCTAAAGTATAAAGCATCATTCTTATGATCCACCTTCAGTTTCATACCGACCTCCTGATTCTGCAGTCAAAAAATACGGTTATGATTCGCTGGAATAGAAAAGAGGATCACCCATTTGACATTACCAAGCCCTTTTAAATTTGTTTGAACTCTCTTTTCAGTTCTTTGTTCATATTCGATTTAAGAAAACAAAGATTACACTTTAAACATTCTCTTCAAATGTGTAGACCCGACCCCTAATTCGATGTTCTCTTGATGGGTTCTAAGAGGGAAGGGTTACGATATGTTGAGGGTCTACCTCTCATTTTGGGTTTAGTTTACGGAAGCATCTGTAACGACTCAGGAGCCGTATGGCATGTTTTCGGTGGTAGCCACAGTTTAGGCAGAATTCATTAAGGATGAGGGTCTTTTGCTTCCTTGAGGCTTTCTTGTACCTTAAGTATATGGCTTTCAGATATTCCATTCTGGCTCCTGGACTCATGACAATCCTCCTTTCTAAGAAGGATTGTCTGGTAACATTAATTATGAGTTAACGATACCTTTCTCCTCATCAATTGGGTAACATTTAATATGAGTCAATTCGATACTTTATAAGAGATAGCAGAATACCTTGAGGTGCGTTATACTAAAATTTAGCAGGGCTGTTAACAGAGGGGTAGCATTTAAATCTCTAAGGCGAGAGAAAATATAAGAATGGATCTCAAAAGCCGATTTAAAAAGATTCAGCAGATATTATTTTATATACTTTTTCTTAACTTAGGAGTAGCTTCTTTGAAGCTCATTTGTGGTTGGCTTATTCATTCTGCAAGTATGACTGCCGATGGTTTTCATTCACTATCGGATGGGTTTTCTAATATCATGGGTCTGTTTGGTATCTGGATAGCATCAAGACCTATTGATGAAACCCATCCTTATGGTCATAAGAAGTTTGAAACCATTACCTCTATGGGGATTTCCATCTTACTTTTTCTGGTTTGTCTTAATATAATAAGGGAAGGAGTAACCCGATTTCTTCATCCCATAGTACCGAAGGTTAGCTTATATAGCTTTATTGTAATGAGTATAACAATAATAATCAACATTATTGTGATGGTCTATGAGACTCATAAAGGAAAGGTTCTTAAAAGTGATATTCTTATTTCCGATGCTTTACATACAAAGACAGACATATTAACCTCCTCATTAGTAATTATTACCCTCATTGGTGTAAAATTCGGTTATCCCATTCTCGACCCAATTGTTTCATTACTCATTGTATTCTTTATAGGTTATTCAGCAGTAGAAATTTTGATTGAAAATATTCGGGTTCTGAGTGATGGAATGGCAATTCCAATTGAAGAAATCAAAAAAGTTGTCCTATCTATACAGGGGATTAAGCAATGTCATCAGATAAGGAGCAGGGGGAGGCCTGACGACATCCATATTGATCTTCATGTCCTTGTTGATCCAGTAATGAATCTTTCAAAGGCCCATCAAATCTCTTATATGATAGAGAATGAGATTAAGAAAAGCTTTCAGGGGGTTACAGACGTGGTTGTTCATATTGAACCATTGGAGGAGGATAATGGAAGAAAATAAAAGATGGATTTGTTTTTCAAATTCGCCTTTTCCCTTTTTACCGCATCTTAGAAGCTGTTCTTGCCAGAACCTCAGCTATAACAGTTTATTCTTATATTTCAAGACCTGACCCCAATTATCTATTCGGAGTAAGATCCTATAGGAATAAGAAGACAGGAGATATTTAAAAGAATTTAGTTGATTTCAGATTCTTATGGATCAATAATACCTCTTTAGCCTCAGGTGATTAGAGATTCAATGGAGAATTATTTATTCTTAACCTTCGAGAGTGAGCCACCATTACAATCTTTGGCATCATTCTGATTACTACCTATAACAGAGGTTAGGAATCCAAGGATAAGATTCCTCGCTCTGCTCGGAATGACATAAGGAGGGTGGAATGACATAATGGTGGAATGACATTGGAGAAAGACTAGGAATGACAGAGGGGAAAGGCTCGGATTCACAAACATGACATACACCAATAATAGGAATATAAAATAAATGACATCTTAATTCGGTTTC
>JBBIOI010000157.1:0-6288 GCA_037443425.1 Deltaproteobacteria bacterium | reverse complement strand
CCTCTGAATCGGTGCCCTAAGCCTTATTCGCCCCTCCATCAACATGAAAACTAACCTCCTCCCTGTTGTTTTAAATTCATAGGTTTTTCATTATACTCAATTTAAATTAAATTCTAAAGACCAAATTTAAGAAAAGCTCATGAAAAAGTCAATAGTTTATATCATTTTAAAAATAATGGTTGATACATAGACCAGAAGGTGATATCTTTTAATAAGGGAGAGACTAAAATTGGCTGATCGTAAAAAAGGGATACTTTACATAGTTTCCACTCCTATCGGAAATCTCGAAGACATTACACTAAGGGCCTTAAGGACTTTGAAAGAGGTTGATCTCATTGCTGTAGAGGACACAAGACATGCAAGTATTCTTTTAAAGCGTTATGAAATTTCAAAACCCTTAACAAGTTATTTTGAGGGGAATGAATTAAAGAAAACAGAATTCATACTCTCAAAATTAGAAGAAGGACAAAAGGTTGCCCTTCTTTCAGATGCTGGTACCCCTGGGATTTCTGATCCAGGTTTCAAGCTTATAAGGCTCGCCATAGAAAGAGATATCCCAATAATTCCAATTCCTGGTCCATCTGCCATAATAACAGCCCTAACTGTTTCAGGGCTTCCAACAGATTCATTCTTATTCAAAGGTTTTTTATCCCATAAATCTAAGAAGAGAAGAGATCAATTGAAAGGATTGAAGGATATAAAAGAAACAATAATCCTTTATGAGTCACCCCATCGAATAAAGGAAACTTTAAATGACATACTTGAAATACTTGGTGACAGGGAAATAGTCTTAGCACGGGAATTAACAAAGATATATGAAGAGGTTCTACGTGGAAAGGTAAGCGAGATAATAAATAGAATTGAAGGGAAAAAGATAAAGGGTGAAATAACACTGGTAATATCTGGTAAAACGCGAAAGAACGAAAATAATTTAATGCCAGAATGTGCGGGTGAATAGTACCATTATAGTAAATATCTCAAGTCTTCCGACTAACATCAAGAAGGAAAGGATCCATTTACCCAGAACAGGTATATGGGCGTAATTTTCAGTTGGTCCAACACTGCCAATCCCTGGACCGACGTTTCCAAGTGTTGCTGCAACTGCACCAATTGATGTATCAATATCAAGTCCAAGGCCAGCCATAGCCATTACTCCAAAAAAGAATATTAAGATATATAGAGATATAAACCCGAGTATATTGGATAAAATACCCTCTGTCAGAACCCCATTGCCTAATCTAATTGGAAAAACACCATGAGGATAAAATAATTTCTTTAATTCCACTCCAATAAATTTAAAGACAACCAGAATTCTTACATTCTTTATTCCTCCGCCTGTAGAAGTTGTACAACCTCCAAATAACATAAGTGCTATTAAAATAATCTGTGTGAGGTAAGGCCATTTTTCATAATCATGGGTAACAAACCCTGTTGTTGTAATAATAGAGATTGTTTGAAAAAGTGTGCTTCTAAAAAATTCTTCTGAGAATCTCTCGCCATGAATTAGGCGGGCTACCATAATTAATACGAGAGAGAGTAAAATAATAAAAGTAAAAAACCGAAACTCGGGATTAAGAATATAGAATTTAAGTCTTCCCCTCAGGGCCCAATAATGTAACGAAAAGTTCGCCCCTGCTATAAACATAAATAAAATGACAACATATTGGACAAAAAGAGAGGGATAAGAGGCAATGCTATTATTTGTAGGAGTAAACCCTCCTGTAGCCAAAGTTCCAAAAGTAGTACAGATCGAGTCAAACAGTGAGAGACCTCCAATTTTAAGGAAAATTATTTCAGCAATTGTAAAAAAGAGATAAACCGCCCATAGAATCTTAGCCGTTTCACTTATTCGCGGAGAGATCTTTTCTTTTATAGGGCCTGGCACTTCTGCTTTAAATAGTTGCATTCCTCCTACGCCTAAAAATGGTAAGACCGCGACTGCAAGGGCAATAACTCCCATTCCACCTACCCATTGAGTCATGTTTCGCCAGAGAAGAAGACTCTTTGGGAGGGTTTCTATGTCCTTTAAAATTGTTGCCCCCGTGGTTGTAAATCCTGAAACTGTTTCAAAAAAGGCATCTGTTAAATTTGGTATATACCCTGAGATCATAAAAGGAATTGACCCAAAAAATGAATAACTGATCCAACTTAGAGAAACTATCAGGAATGCTTCTCGTGGATTCAAATCTTTTGGTTTCTGTGTGATTGCCCATAAAACCAGACTCAACATACCAATGCCAATAATGGTGGAGAGATAGATTAAATAAAGACCATCATTATAATATAGGGAAGATATAAGGGGGAGGAGAAGAAATATGCTTAAAAACAACCAAAGGATTGATAGGGTATATATGATATCAGAAATTTTCAATTTTCTTATACTATAAAATCATTTATGAATTTATGAAAATTTTTTTTCAACAGTTGGAATCGCCCCTGGAAGTGCAAAAACAATTACCTTATCTCCAGGTTCTAAAACACTTCCTCCATCTGGTATAAAAACATCCCCTTTTCTTGTGACAGCTGCAATAAGAGCCCCCTTGGGTAAGCCAATCTCTTTTAAAGGCCTTTTGACTATTTTGCTTGAACCCTTTATCTCAAACTCTAATACCTCAGCATCAATCCCGCGAAATTTGGCCGCTGAAAGTATGTCCCCCCTTCTTATAAACCTCAATATTGCACTCGCTGTTGATAAATGTAGATTTACTGTTGAATCAATTCCAATAACAGGAAGCAGTGGCATATAAGTCTGTTTATTCACTAATGCAATTGTTTTCTGGATCCCCAAGTGTTTTGCAAGTAAACATGAGAGAATATTTGTTTCATCATCAGATGTCACTGCAATTAGAGAATCCATATTGAGAAGTCCTTCACTTGCAAGGGCATCGATCTCTGTTCCGTCTGCTTGAAATACAGTTGCCTTTTTTAGCTGTGATGCGATCTTAAATGATTTTTCTTTATTTACTTCAATGAGAGTAACCTCAACCTTCCTCTCTAATTTCTCTGCCAATCCCCTTCCTATCTTTCCACCGCCTAAAATCATGATTCTTTCTAACCTCTGATCAGTCTTTCCAGCAATAGATAAAACTTGCGGTATACTTTCCTGCTTTGCAACAATAAAGACCTGATCATTTTTACTGAGATAATCCTCCCCTGTAGGGATGATTGTCTTTTCTCCTTTTAGTATTGCCACTACACGTATGTTTTTTCTTTCTTTTTCACTTCCGATTTCTTTTAAAGGTTTATTTAGATTTGGACATTGTGCGTCCAGCTTGAGCCCAACAACCACTACCTTCCCATCTTCAAATTCAACAATCTCAGATGCAGAAGCACGCATTAGAAGTCTAATAATCTCCTCTATCACTTCTTCTTCAGGGTGTATAAAAAGGTCGACCCCAAGATCTTTTGCTGTAAGGATTGAAGATGGTCCATAATATTCAGGATTTCTAACTCTTGCAAGTTTTTTCTTTACTCCCATTTTGGAGGCAATCATACAGGCAATCAGATTTACCTCATCCACACCCGAGGCAGCAATAAACATATCTGCCGATTCCAACCTTGCTTCTTTCAGGACATTCTGGCTTGAACCGTTTCCAACAATAACCTGAACATCAAGGGTTTCTTGTACACGGCTACATTTTTCAGGGTCATTGTCAATCACTACAAGATCATGTTTTTCGAGGGAAAGTCTTTTTGCCAAATAAAAACCAACCTCTCCAGCCCCAAGAATTACAATCTTCATTTATCTCCTCACTTTATTCTGTTTATATCTTCTTCCTTGCCTAAAACCACAAGTATATCACTATCTTTTATTACGAAATCAGCCTGGGGAATCATCTTTATTCTATCTGGAAGCACTTCTCTAATAGCAATAACTTCTATATGATATCTGCTTCTTAGATGAAGTTCTCCAATAGTCTTCCCAATAAAACTTGATGGAGGAACGATCTCACTTATATTATAGCCTTCAGATAAGGGAATGTAATCCAAAATATTTGGTGAAATCAAACTTTTAGCAATCTTACTGGCCATCTCTTTCTCAGGGATTATCACTTCTGTTGCCCCTATCCTTTCTAATACCTTTTTATGCTCTTCATTTGGGACCTTAACAATAATCCTTTTTATTTTCATCTCTTTGAGATGAAGCGTAGTCAATGTAGCAGCTGCAAGATCCTCGCCAAAAGAGATGATCACAATATCATCCTCACCAATCCCTATAGATTCTAAAAATTCTTTATTGCTACTGTCTCCTAAGATAGCCTTTGTAGAGAAATCCCTAACCCTTTGAACCATCTCTCTGTTTTTATCTATGGCCACAACTTCAATTCCATTCTCAAAAAGCTCTCTTGCAATATTAAATCCAAAAATTCCTAACCCGATTACGATTACTCTTTTCATCTATGTTCTCCGTTTTCTGTTTATCATGAGGCCTTTTAAGTAGTTAAGCACAAAGTATAAACTCCACTTCTCTTATCCAATCATAATCCCTTCTTCAGCATATATTATCTCTCTCTTTACTTTTATCCTTGTTAATGAATAAGCAACCGTCAGAGGTCCAACCCTGCCGGAAAACATCATTATAATTATAGCTATTTTTTGAAAATCACTCAATTTTTGTGTTACGCCCATGGATAAGCCCACCGTTCCGAAGGCAGAAACAACCTCAAAAAGATACTCTATAAAAAGATTTCGACTGAGATCAGGCAAAAGACCTTTCTCTGCAGATATGAGTAACATTGAAGTGATGAAGGTGATAGCAAAAAAAGAGGCAAATATAATCGATATCATTCTATTAACATTCTCCTTTGAAATAGTCCTGCTAAAAACGCTTACCTCTTGATTTCCTTTAAATCGATTCCATATCGTCAACAGAAGAAGGGCCAAACTTGTTGTTTTAACACCCCCTCCTGTAGAACCTGGAGAAGCACCGATAAACATCAATATTAATAAGAGGAGGATTGTTTGATTCGTTAAAGAACCGATTTCTATTGTAGAAAACCCGCATGTTCTGGAAGTGATTGATTGAAAAAGGGAGACTAAAATCTTATCCCTCATTGAGAAATCTTTAATAACATGATTGTATTCAAATAGATAAAAAAATAAGGCACCAAAAAGTATAAGAATAATTGTCGAGATAAGTACAATTTTTGTATGAATAGAGAATCTTTTTCTTATGCCTGTTATCTTTTTAAAGATCTCGTATTGAACAATGAATCCAATTCCTCCTATAACGATTAATCCCATAATAGTGAGGTTAACAATCATATCTGACCTATATTCAGCAAGGCTGTTTGAAAATAGTGAATAACCACAATTATTAAATGCAGAAATAGCATGATATAGTGCCTTAAAAAATGCCTCCCCTTTGGGAAAATCATATGAAAAACGGATAAAAAGTATGATTATTCCAATAAACTCAAAGAAGAAACTGAAAAAAAGTATAGATTTAAGTATCACAATAAAATCTCTCATGGGTGAATAAAGAAATGATGACTGAACAATCTCTCTATCTTTAAAACGGATTGGCCTTCCCATGATAACAAAGAATATAGTTGAAAATGTTATAATTCCCAATCCACCAATTTGAAACAGAATGAGTGTAACAATCTGGCCGAACAATGTAAGATCTTTACCTATATCTATTACAGTAAGGCCTGTCACACATACAGCAGATGTGGAGGTAAAAAGGACATCAATAAACCGTAGTGGTCTCCTGTAAGAGGATGGAAAAAACCAAAGGATAAGGGTACCAATAATGATAACTATTGCGAAGCTTAAGACAAAGATCCTTGGGGATGTAAAATGTTTTGAAAAATATGTTTTTATTTTAAAAATAAATTTCATCTTTATAGAAGAAAAAGTTTTCTCTAAAATTTATCCAAAATTTCTTAATCTGTCAATTCATTGACCTGATTGACCTGATTCTACCTCTATTTATCAGTCATTGCGAGCCCGAAGGGCGTGGCAATCCGACGAAGTCGTTGCGAGAAGCGAAGCGACGCGGCAATCTCAAATATAGTTCACTCGTTTCACTCGGGACAAGGCTTCGGCTTTGACTCGCAATGACAATCTTGAATCGTTCAATTTATAATATATGAATTAAAGCTTTCATTCCTGCGAAGGCAGGAATCCAGGGAAAAGAAAAGAGACCTCTAAAAAATCTTTGAAAGACTGGGGAGGTAGGTATCCGCTCGAAGGCTTTTTCACCCCACCTCCCCATTTATGAAAGAATTTTTAAATAGTTTTTCAGAGGTCTCAATACCGTTTCCACGGGAATGAAGCAGGTTA
>JBBIOI010000156.1:0-6422 GCA_037443425.1 Deltaproteobacteria bacterium | reverse complement strand
CCAGGGGACAATGTTCAGTTGACGGTTGAGCTTATTACGCCTATAGCAATGGAGAAGGAGTTGAGGTTTGCGATCAGGGAAGGTGGAAGGACTGTAGGCGCTGGTGTAATAAGCGATGTCATAGAATAAATTGGGTGAGAAAATTTATTTTGAGGTAGAGAATGAGAAGCATAATATCGTTGGCGTGTTCAGAATGTAAAAGAAGAAATTATTCTACGACAAAGAATAAGAAGACTACTCCAGATAAATTGGAGTTAAGAAAATATTGCCCATTTTGTCAGAGGCATACTATTCATAGAGAAACAAAATGAGTTTTAAAAAAGAGTGAGCTTAATGGTAGATAAAAAAATAAATTTTAAAAAATCAATCCATAAGAAACAGGCCAGTAGCTCTAACGGATAGAGCACCGGACTCCAAATCCGGGTGATGGGGGTTCGAATCCCTCCTGGCCTGCCAATAGGTATGGCAATTTAGAACCCTGTCATTAGCATTTATCTAATTAGTAAGGGGACTGGGAGGCAAAAATATAAAAGCGAGTAGATAATGTCTTTTATTAAACAGAAATTTGAAATTGCAAAACAGTTTTTAATTGAGGTAAAGACTGAATTAAAAAAAGTGACTTGGCCATCAAAGAAAGACACGCTTTCAGGGACTTTAGTAGTGATAATAGCTGTGTTCATTATTGCAATTTTTTTAGGAATAGTTGATTCAGGACTTTCAAATTTGATTAAAATACTTTTGAAGAAGGCAGCGAGTTGAAAAAATCCTAAGAAAGAGGAATTGAATTTCATATGGCACACCAATGGTATGTCATACATACATATTCAGGTTTTGAAAATAGAGCAAAGCAGAATTTAGAAGAGAAAATAAAGAATTTGGGAAAGGAAAAATATTTTTCGGAGATCTTGGTTCCAACAGAGACGGTTGTTGAGTTGGTGAAAGGAAAGAGAAAAACTTCCCAGCGAAAAATATTTCCTGGATATATACTGGTTAAAATGGAGTTGAATGAAGAGACGTGGCATATTGTAAAGGGAACTCCAAAAGTTACTGGTTTTGCAGGAGATGGAACAAAGCCTATTCCAATCTCAGAAAAGGAAGTTGAAGAAATAATTGCACAGATGAAAGAGGGGGTTTCGAAGGCTAAACCTAAAGTTACATTTAATGTAGGTGATAGCGTAAGGGTTATTGATGGTCCATTTGTTAATTTTGTAGGAACTATAGAAGAGATTAAACCAGAGAAAAGAAAATTGAAGGTTTTGGTTTCAATTTTTGGTAGGGCAACACCTGTGGAACTTGATTTTATTCAAGTAGAGAAAAACTAATCATTTTATACTGAGGTAAAAAAAATGGCAAAGAAAGTTGTAGCAATGGTAAAACTTCAGATCCCTGCTGGACAGGCAAACCCATCTCCGCCAGTAGGTCCTGCCCTGGGACAGCATGGAGTCAATATAATGGAATTTTGTAAGGCCTTTAATGCAAGGACTCAAGGGCAGGAAGGTATGATCATTCCAGTGGTAGTGACAATTTACTCGGATCGGTCTTTTACATTTATTACAAAAACACCACCTGCATCTGTTCTCCTAAAGAAGGCTGCAAAGATTGTTAAGGGTTCTGGAGAACCTAATCGGACAAAGGTTGGAAAAGTTACCAAGGAACAGATAAGAGAGATTGCACAGATAAAATTTAAAGACCTCAATGTTTTCGATATGGATGCTGCAATACGCACAATTGAAGGGACAGCAAAAAGCATGGGGTTAGAAATAATATAAATCAATATGAGAGAGGGCTATGGGAAAAAGAGGTAAAAAATATTTAGAGGCAAAAAGTAAGGTTGACAGAAACAAACGATACGAACTTGAAGAAGGGGTAAAGCTTCTTCTTGAAACTTCTTATACTAAATTTGATGAATCAGTGGATATTGCAGTGCGATTAGGTGTAGATCCAAAGAAGGCGGATCAAATGGTTCGAGGAACAGTAGTTCTTCCAAATGGGACAGGTAAAAAGGTAAGGGTATTAGTTTTTGCGAAAGGACAAAAAGAGAAGGAGGCCCAAGAAGCGGGGGCGGATTATGTAGGGGCTGAAGACCTTATAGATAAGATTTCAAAGGGATGGTTAGAGTTTGATAAAGCAATTGCAACACCTGATATGATGGGGATGGTGAGCAAATTGGGTAAAATTCTTGGTCCCCGTGGTTTAATGCCTAATCCAAAGGTTGGAACAGTGACATTCGATATTGAAAAAGCGGTAAAAGAGATCAAAGCAGGAAAAGTAGAGTTTAAGGTTGAAAAGGCTGGGATTGTTCATGCATCGATTGGCAAAGTTTCATTTGGGATTGAAAAATTACTTGAAAATATTAAAACATTTTTAGAGGCTATCATCCGTGCCAAACCGCCCACAAGTAAGGGTGTATATTTAAAAAGTATCGCCCTGTCAACCACAATGGGTCCCGGGATAAAAATTGATCCGCTTTATGTAAGAAATTTTCTAAAGGCATAAGACAATATTAAAAATTTTTGGGAGGTAAGAGAGAATTGAATCGAAGAGAGAAAGAACAGATGGTATCAATGCTTCAGAAGCGGATCGAAGGATTTCAGGCTGCTGTTTTAACTAATTATAGGGGCTTAAATGTAGAACAGATGAATAGCCTAAGGAGACGATTGAGAGAAGAAAATATATCCTATCATGTTGTTAAGAATAATTTAATGAAAATAGCATCAAAAGGTACAGAATTAGAAAAGTTAAACGATTATATTGACGGGCCAATCGCGATTGCTTTGTCTTATGGAGACCCAGTGCCCTTAGCAAAAGTTTTAATGGATTTTGTGAAGAATCAGCCCCTTCTCGAGATTAAGGCTGGTCTTGTTCAGGGAAGGGTGATATCTCCGGATGAGGTAAAGGCACTTGCTACTATGCCGTCGAGAGAGACTCTGCTAGCGCAACTTTTATCTGCCATTCAGATGCCAGCAGCTTATCTTTTAGGAGCAATAATGTCTGCATTTCAGGAGTTTCTATATGCGCTTCAAGCTCGAATAGAACAGCTTGAAAAACAATCGACCGAAGGGGGCAATGTTTAGCCGATAATTGCAGTTCTTAATGGCTAAAATAAGATAAACTAATAAAAGAAGGGATAGGAGGATACATAAATGGATGAAACAGTTCAGAAAATTTTAGAAGATATTGGTAAGTTGAATCTTTTCCAGCTACGGGATTTAACAAAAGGATTTGAAGAGAAGTTTGGCGTTAAGGCTGTAGCACCCATGGCTGTTGCTCCAGTGCAAGCACCTGGAGCTGCACCAGGAGCTGAAGCGGCACCGGCCGAAGAAAAGACAGAGTTTGACGTTATTCTCACTGGTTTTGGGGACAAAAAGATTCAGGTTATTAAAGTAGTGAGGGAATTAACAGGTTTGGGGTTGAAGGAAGCAAAAGATCTTGTAGAAGGCGTCCCAAAACCTGTAAAAGAGGGGGTTTCTAAGGAGGAGGCTGCTAACATTAAGAAGAAACTTGAAGAGGCTGGTGGGACAGTCGAAATCAAATAGAAAAGATTTGGATAATTTTAAAACAGATTCCGTCTCTTCTCGAAGGACATATATAAAAATATTTGTCCAAAAGGGAGGAGACTTTTTATTTAAAGGAGATGAAAATTATGCCTACAGTAGTTCCAATTTATAGGAGATATCGTAAGAATTTTTCAAAAATTAAGGAAGTCTTAGAAATATCAAATCTCATCGAGGTACAGAAAAAATCTTACGAAAAATTCTTACAAGCAAATGTAGACCCTGATAAAAGAGAAAATGTTGGTCTTCAGGCAGTCTTTAAAACCGTTTTTCCTATAAAAGATTTTTATGACACTGCCTCTTTAGAATTTGTAAACTATAGATTAAGCGAACCTAAGTATGACGTGGAAGAATGTCTTCTTAGAGGAATGACATATGCAGCTCCAATCAAGGTTACTGTTCGTCTGGTTGTCTGGGATGTAGATGAAGAGACAAAGACTCGAAGTATAAAGGCTGTAAAAGAGCAAGAAGTATATTTTGGTGAGATCCCATTGATGACAGATAATGGCACGTTCATAATCAATGGGACAGAAAGGGTGATAGTTAGCCAACTTCACCGTTCGCCAGGGGTCTTTTTTGATCAAGACCAGGTAAAACCCCATGCAGGGGGAAAGATTTTCTATTATGCCCGTATAATTCCATACAGGGGTTCATGGATAGATTTTGAATTTGATCAGAAAGATTTACTTTATGTGCGTATTGACCGACGAAGGAAGATTCCAGTAACTGTGCTTCTTCGTGCATTGAAATACACTGGCCAGGAGCTTCTGGATTATTTTTATCGTAAGGAGAAGATTTATTTTAGGAAAGGAAGGTTCTTAAAAGAGGTTTCAAAGGATGTACTTATTGGCCAAAAGGCAACCTCTGATATCGTTGATCCTGAAACACATAAGGTTATTGTGAAAAAGCATAGAAGGATAACGGAAGAATCATTTAGAAGGCTCGAACTCGCTAAAATTAATACTATACCAGTAGCGGCCGAGGACTTGATTGGTAAATATCTGGCAAAAGATATCATTGATCCAGAAACAGGCGAGGTGATAGCGGAAAGTAATGAGGAAGTTACAGAGAAGCTGATTAACGAAATGAAAGAAAGGAAGATCGAGGAGTTTGAGATCTTATTTATTGATAATATCAATGTTAGTTCCTCACTTCGCGATACCTTGGTAATGGATAAAATCGGATTGACCCGTGAAGAGAGAGAAAAACTTCCTATTAATGAACCTGGAAAATCACTGCGTGAAAAAGAGTCTGAAAGGGCTATCATAGATATTTATAAGAGGCTTCGTCCTGGAGACCCTCCTACTATGGATACCGCCATAAATCTCTTCTATAATCTCTTTTTTAATCCAGAACGTTACGATCTATCAAAAGTTGGAAGGATGAAGCTAAATCATAAACTTGGCCTGAAGAATAATCCACCTAAAGTACTTGTATTTACAGAAAAGTTTAAAAAAGAGGCATTAGAAGCCGGTGCAACCTATGCAGGAGGAAAAGAACTCGTAGATAAGATACTTGAAGGATGGCTCGATTTTGACGAGGCAATCGCAACTCCAGAGATGGCTGATGAGATTCAGAGGATATCAAAAATACTATCTCCAATTGGAATGATGCCATCTATAAAGGATGGTACAATAACTGATAATGTTAAGGAGAAGGTTAAAGAATTATTAAAAGATGAGAAAACAACTCTTAGGAGAAGAGATATCTTAGAGGTTGTAAGATATCTAATTAGATTAAAAGATGGCCAGGGCTCTGTTGATGATATTGACCATTTAGGAAACAGGAGGGTAAGGACAGTTGGAGAACTTTTGGAAAATCAATATCATATTGGGCTTGTAAGGATTGAGAGGGCTATAAAAGAAAGAATGAGTCTACAGGATGTAGAGACCCTGATGCCCCATGATTTAATCAATTCAAAGCCTCTTTCCGCAGTGATTAAAGAGTTCTTTGGTTCAAGTCAACTTTCACAATTTATGGATCAAACAAATCCATTATCAGAAATTACACACAAACGTCGTCTTTCAGCATTGGGTCCAGGAGGGTTAACAAGGGAGAGGGCAGGTTTTGAAGTGAGAGACGTTCACCCAACACATTATGGAAGGATATGTCCTATAGAAACACCTGAAGGTCCTAATATAGGTCTTATTACTTCATTAAGTACTTATGCACGGGTGAATGAATATGGGTTCATAGAGACCCCATATAGAGAGGTAATAAATGGAAAGGTCACCCAGAATATACGATACCTTTTTGCCCTTGATGAGGAAGAAGAAATAGACGGCCAAAAACCCGCCATTGCCCAAGCAAATGTTCCACTTGATAAAGAAGGTCGATTTTTGACCCCACTTGTTTCTGCTCGTAGGGCAGGTGAGTTTGTAATGGTAAGACCTGAGGAAGTTAGATATATGGATGTATCACCAAAGCAACTTGTAAGTGTGGCTACCTCTCTTATTCCATTTCTTGAAAATGATGATGCGAACCGTGCCCTAATGGGTTCCAATATGCAAAGGCAGGCTGTTCCTCTCCTAAGAACGGATGCACCCCTTATTGGAACAGGTATGGAGGCCATTGTTGCAAGGGATTCTGGAGTCACCATTATAGCAAAAAGGGATGGCGTTGTAGAAGATGTGGACGCAACAAGAATAGTTGTTCGGGCTGATGAGGATGGTCAAGATGAGACCGATCCAGGAGTTGACATTTACACCCTTATAAAATATAAGCGTTCCAATCAGAATACATGTATTAATCAAAGGCCTATTGTCAATATAGGAGATCGTGTAAAAAAAGGGGAGATTATTGCAGATGGCCCAGCAACAAACATGGGAGAACTTGCATTGGGGAAGAATGTACTTGTAGCATTCATGT
>JBBIOI010000155.1:0-6450 GCA_037443425.1 Deltaproteobacteria bacterium | reverse complement strand
TATCCACAGATAAAGGAATGGAGGAGATATTGTTTTCCATAATATCCATGATAGAATCTATCATAAAGAAGATCACAGGGTTTTTAGAGGTCTGTGCAATGATTCTATGAAATTCAAGATTTAAAAGTCTTGCATCTTCCTGATTATTTCTCTCCAGACAATCTTTGGCCTCTTGGATATTCTGGCGAATCTTTATGAGTTCTTCCTCGGTCATCCTTTCGCAAGCCAATCTTACAGAGAAGGGTTCAATAGCTAAACGTGCCTCGGTCATATCAGGAATCTTGATCTTACCCATTAAAAACATATCATGCAAAAAATTTGTGATTAATTTAGTATTAGGATCTCTGATAAAGGCACCTCCATCGACTCCCCTTCTAATCTCAATAATCCCAAAATGTTCCAAACTCCTTAACGCCTCTCTAACCGACACGCGGCTGGTCTTGAATTGTTCCATTAGTTGACGTTCCGATGGCAGCTTATCACCAGGTTTTAGCCTTTTTTGAAAAACTGCCTCCTTTATCTGTTCGATAATGAAGTTAGATATGCGATCTATGGGGACAGGCTTAAACATTTTTTATCCTTTGGTTAATTGTATATATATATAAATGTTAGACCATTGTCAAGACCAAATTTTGAGACCTCTGAAAAACTATTTAAAAATTCTTTCATAAATGGGGAGGTGGGGTGAAAAAGCCTTCGAGCGGATACCTTTTATAGATTAGCACTATTGATTAATACCCTTAAAATAATTGGTTTTTTTCTCAAGCGATTGTTAGCAATTTAAACATTAAAAGCCCGCATTCGGAGGGTTTTTAACCCTACCTCCCCAGTCTTTCAAAGACTTTTTCAGAGGTCTCTTTTTTTATCCTTGACAACAAGATATCATAAAAGTAAAATTAATTCTGCTAATTTGGATTTGGCACATCTTTATATTAATAAAAATTCTCTATGAAAGGAGGTGAATTTAAAAAGGTATATCTATAGAAAAGGGTGTTTCCAGGAGGCAAAGGTTTTTAGACTATTTTCTTTATAAGCAAGGAGGTTTACTATGAGTGATAAAAAAGATAAAAAAGGTGAAGTAAAAGTATCAAGGCGTAAGTTTTTAAAGACAGCAGCAGCAACTGCTGGAGTTACTGCAGCTACATTTGGAGTTCCTGCCTTTTTAAAACATGCCTCAGCCGCCCCCATCAAATGGAAGATTCAGACAGCCTGGGATGCGGGTACCTTGGGTTTTGTCAAGTTTAAGGAATTTTGCCAGAAGATGGGTGAGGTTTCAGAAGGTAGGCTAATATTTGAACCTTTCCCTGCTGGTGCTATAGTAGGAACATTTGAGATGTTCGATGCTGTAAAGGCAGGAGTCTTCGATGCAATGCATTGTTTCGACCTTTATTGGGCTGGGAAAGACGCTGTTTTTGGTTTCCTATCCTCTTATCCATTCGGTATGGATCGGCCTGACCAATGGGAAACCTGGTATGAGGAATTAGGAGGTAAAGAGATTGCTCGAGAAGCTTATGGTCAGCACAACATGATGTATGTTGGTCCAATACAACATGATGACAACCTGATTCATTCAAAAGTACCTATTCGTTCATTTGAAGATTTCAAAGGGAAAAGGATTCGTTATCCTGGTGGTATGATTGCTGATATTTATCGAGCAGCAGGTGTATCAACAGTGCTTCTTCCTGGTGGTGAGGTCTATCCAGCACTTGAAAAAGGTGTCATTGATGCCTCAGACTTTGTTGGAGCAGCTATCAATTATAATCTTGGTTTTGGTGAGATTGCCAAGTATATTATTATGGGACCGCCTTCAACTCCATGTTTACATCAGCCTGTGGACTTGATGAGTTTAGATATAAATTTAGCAAAGTGGAAGGCATTGCCAAAATATCTTCAGGATATGGTCGAGGCAGTGGTAAAATGGCATTCCTGGGATCAATATACTGCAATCCAGAAGGCTGACATTGAGGCTTTTGAACTATTTCAGAAAAAGCAAGGTGTGACCGTGATCCGGCTTAAAGAATCTGATATAGAGAAATTCAAAAAGTTTGCTCCTGAGATGTGGGTAAGATGGGCTAAAAAATCACCTCTTGCATTAAAAGCCTTTAAATCTCAATGGGAATTTATGAAATCGGTCAAGGTGGGATATTATACAGAAAATGATCTGGTTGATACAAAAGGCAAGAAACTGACGCTTTAAAATATCAAGAGGGGAGGATATATTTATTATCCTCCCTTTTTTAATGACTGAAAAATTTGTACCGGGAGAAAGAGATGGATGCTTTAAGGAAGTTTATGACAGCTGTTAATAAGACAAATATATTTGTTGGGAAATTGATGGTTGGTGTAACATTATTGGCAGTGGGTATCATTACCTTCGAAGTAATAATGCGTTATATCTTTAACAGACCCACAAACTGGGGTCATGAAGGAATGACCCTTCTCTTTGCGATCTTTTACTGTACTGCTGCAGGCTATGCCCATTATTATCGAGCACATGTAAGAGTAGACGTCTTATATTCAACAAGAACAGAACGTACAAGGGCATATCTCGATATAATAACTTCTTTCTTCTTCTTTTTATTTACGATTGTCTTTATATATACAAGCTGGAATTTTTACTGGAGCTCACAGACTATGCATGGAGGAGGAAAGATTTTTGGCTTTGAGGTGCCTGGTGAACTTTCTTTTACAGATTGGCAGCCACCATACTACCCTGTTAAATTTATGATGCCATTTGGAGGATTTTTACTACTTCTTCAGGGCATTGTCTGGCTAATACGCGATATATATTTCGTTGTTAATGGGAGGCATATGGAATGAGCATTGAACTTATAACCATATTAATGTTCGGATCATTATTTATCCTACTGGGATTAGGACTTCCAGTAGCTTTTTCCTGTGGAACTGTTGGAATAATCTTCACTGCCCTTCTGCAGGGACCTGCTGCTGTAAACGTTGTGCCAACTCGAGTGTTTGGATTAATGGTAAACTATCTTCTTGCAGCTATTCCCCTCTTTATATTCATGGCTTGTATACTCGAAAGGGGTGGACTTATCGCAGAGATATATGAGATGGTCCATAACTGGGTTGGTTTTCTAAAGGGAGGTGTTGCTACTGCAACAGTTGGAGCCTGCACAATGATGGCTGCAATGGTTGGTGTTATTGGAGCAAGTGAAGTCACAATGGGTGTTATAGCACTACCAGAAATGTTAAAAAGAAAGTATGATAAATATATTGCCTGTGGCTCCATTCTTGCTGGTGGAACATTGGGTATCTTGATCCCGCCAAGTGTTATGCTGATAGTATACGGTATGGTTGACAATTCATCAATTGGTCAACTTTATGCAGGGGCATTTCTACCAGGCTTACTCCTTTCATCTCTGTATATACTTTATATAACTATAAGATCATATATCAATCCCAAATTGGGCCCTTCGATCCCAAAAGAAGAGAGACTTCCTTTTTCTGAAAAGCTCAGGATGACCTTGCCCATAATCCCAGCTGCAATTCTAATCTTTCTCGTGCTCGGAACGATATATACAGGTATTGCTGCACCAACAGAGGCTGCAGGAGTAGGTGCTGCGGGTGCAATACTTATCACATATCTCCAAGGAAAGCTGAAATGGAAAGGAATTGTCCAAGCCTGTGAGAATACCCTGAAATCTTCTGCAATGGTTTTATGGACAATGTTCGGTGCTAATATCTTTGTAGCCCTTTATGTAATGATTGGTGGAAGTCAATTCGTTTCGGAAATCCTTGTTGGATCAGGATTGAATAGGTGGGTTATCCTCTGGATAATGCAGGGAATTTTGATTATATTGGGATGCTTTATCGATTGGGTGGGAATTATAATGCTTACTGTTCCAATCTTTGGCCCAATCATCCGACAACTTGGATTTGACCCAATATGGTTCGGCGTACTTTATGCTGTTAATTTACAAATGTCTTTCTTATCACCTCCTTTTGGATACGCTTTGTTTTATTTGAAAGGAGTGGCTCCCCCTGAAATATCCACAGCAGATATCTGGAAGTCTGCTGCACCATTTTTAGGACTTCAATTTATTGGCCTTGTACTCTGCATGGTTTTCCCAGAAATCATCTTATTACTTCCAAAACTTATATATAGAATTTAAATTGAAATTTTATGATATGAGCCAGAATCTTTTTCAAAAAGAAAACCAAGTTTATATAGCTCCCAAAATTTATGTGGCGATTTTTTATACAGCCTTAATTATTTGGACTGTACTTTCCATTGCCCTTCTAAATATGAAAGGCCTTGTTAACTCGGTTCAATTTTTTATCATAGGATTTATTTTTATATTTACATGGTATTTTTCAATTGGAATATTTTATCAAATTGAGATAAAAGAAGGGGGAATTATAGAACTAAAAAGCATAAGGAGAATTTTAAAAGTAGATGCCAAAAACCTTGTGCTTATAGAAGGCCCTCATTTCCCATTAGGATTTCTTAGATTAAAAACAGAGCAAGACAAGATTTATCTCTTCTGCACGTTGAAAAACAAAGTATTACAAAAGATTTTGATGGAGATTGGGAGATTAAATCCTGAGATAAAGTTTAGAAATGTGTAATAGTTATCACGAAAGGCCATATTAGGAGGTATTTTATGATTGATATACCTTGGATACCAATGATCTATATGCCCTCAAACTTTATCCTATGGGTTTGCGTAGCTATAGTGGGCAGTGTAATTGGTTTTGTAATTTATGGTCTTATAAAAGGATTTGAAAATGTTTTAAAAGAAAAATAATCATTCTTCGCCTTTTTTAAAAGGCCTAAGAGGTGTTTCAAGAAGTCGCTTAATAACTCCGAAAAATGTTTCCCCTATCGTCCTTAATGGAACGGCCTCAATCTTAGGATCATCCAGATTCCCTTTTACCTCATAGAAATATGATAGGAATGCCTTATCCTTTCCAGTAAGTATGTAGCCAGCAACAGGAATTTTGCTCAATATCTCGTCCACTGTGACAAGAGGATGTATCCCTATCTTTACATCAATAAGATTTTTTACCAAATCCAGTCTTCCAACCATTGTGATCCTCATTGCATCACTTTCAACAATCAGGTCTTGAGTCTGAGCAACACCATCCTTGAAATGGATATTAGCTGTAATTTTGTGATAAGGTAATCCTTTAGTCTTAAGATCTGGTAGTCTTCCACTGAAAATCTGTGAAATATTAAGGATTGAAAATATCTTAGAAAGTATATTAAATCTTTCTATAACTCCATCATCAACTTCTAATCTTAATCTCCCGCTTAAGGTCTCTTTTAACTTTTCAAAGCTTTCTCCTTCTCCCCTTAACTCCACTTTATATATGTGTAATTTTCCTCTTATTAAAATCTTCTCTTCATCATCAATTGTTAATAGTGTACGTAAAAAAGATTTCAACTCAATATTTGATATCCTTGGCTTAATTTCGAATCGTAATCCTTTATCTAAAGACTCAATCCAGCACTCCCCCCAGATGTCCCCACCATCTAATTTTGATTTAAATGGTTGAAGTAAAATCTTATTCCCAACCGTCTTTATTACTCCTTCCATCTCTTTATAATTGAGTGCTTTAAATCTTCCTTCAAGAACTCTAAACCTTCCGTCAATACTCAGGTTTGAAAGCAAATCTTTTAACCTTCCAAAAGGTAATGGCTCCTTAGCTTTCTCTTTTTTGGGAAGTATTGAGTCGAGATCAAGTCTTTTTGATGAGATATTAAAGGAGAGTGGAAATTTTATCTGCCTTTGGATGGAATGATTAAATCTTGGTATTGAACCCTTAACTTCTATATGTGAATCCCCTACCATTGCCTTCAAACCTTCAGTATGTATCTTCTCGGGTGTTAGTTGTATTGAGCCTTCAAGGTTTGCAATTGGAAGCAAAATATCTTCATGTATTAATGATATTCCTTTTAATCTAATTACCCCTTCTTTTAAAGCATTGCCTAAGGCATCTATTTTACCAGAAAGCTTAAGATTCCAATCTACATCTCCAGAGGCATCTTTAACAGTTTTAATCTCAGATCTAATTTTATCAGGTAAAAGAGGCGATTGAAGAAAATCCAAAATGGATCTAAGTTCTGTATTTCCTAAAATCGAAAGATTTATATTTTTGCCTTTAAAAGAGCCGTTAAGCTCGAGAAATGATTTACCCAAAAGGAATTTAGCATTTGAAAAATTTAAATCATTGTTAGAAAAATTTATAACCCCTTCTTTAAATATAAGGGGAAAAGAAATACCCCTCTGTTTTAAGGATACCCCTTTCGAAAGCAATCCAATGTTATAAAAATAATAAGGATCAACCGGGAGGTTATGGATCTTAAATGATACCTCTCCCCTCCCCGAAAGCGATTCTATACTACCTATTTTCTCCCTCACACTCTTTGGGATAATGGAAGACTGAAAGAGGTTAGAAACTTTTTTTAAATCTAAATTTCCTTTT
>JBBIOI010000154.1:0-6866 GCA_037443425.1 Deltaproteobacteria bacterium | reverse complement strand
AATCTTTTTAATTCAATAGCGCCCAACGCAGCCCAGAATAGTGAAATTGGAATAACTGGAACTGAGAAACGGATTGTAGATTTAGTAAATGTGGATAAAGAGAGTAAATGAAATAAAATCATAGAAGCAACAAATATTTCAAATTTAATATTACTCCTTCGAACTCTTATTAATCCAAAAAACAGAAATATCCATAATGCAAAATGAAAAGCCCTTAAATAATGGTAGATAACATATGGAAAATTTAGGAGAACATTCTTTTTAACCCATGTTAACTTTGAATTATTTTCTCCCGGATTATTCTTATTTGAATTTTCTGAAGGGTTATTTTTTTTAGTATCTTCCTGTTGTTTAATCTGGATATTACTTTCCTCTAATTCTTTACTTATCAATTGTGACTGAAATCCAAGTGCCTTCTTTGAAATCAACCACTGACCTGTTTCATGACGGATATAAAATACATATGGAAACACAAATATAAAAGTAAAAATTGTCAAATATACTAATTGCAACAACCCTTTTAGCAATCTATTTTTCTTAACTGCTATGATAACTACCCAGATTATATAAACAACTATATATCCAATACCTTCGGGTCTTGTAAGATAGGATAAACCAAGAAATATCCCTGCTGGAATCATTCTCCAGGTATTTTCCATTTCGAGGGCTGTCCAGAAAAAATAAACAGAGATTATCAATAGTCCCCAGTAGGTTGCCTCGGTTAACATCATTCCTGAATAGTTAACAAGATAAGGATGAAAAGTATAAAAAAGTGCAGTTAAATAAGCCTCTTTCTCACCTATTGTTCGTTTAATTAAATAGAAAATTACAATAAGGGTTAAAGTCCCGAAAAAAAGCGATATAAGCCTTCCTGCGATTTCAACATGACAGGGAGCGGGAGAAATAAACGACATCCATAATGGATAAAGAGGATGCCCCGGAATAGAAAGGGCCTTTACGAAATTTCCCTTCATAAAATCCCTTGCCATAAACCCGTAGGCAGCACTGTCATTTGCAATCCCTTGAGCCATAAGGACTGCATAAAGCCTTAAAGCAAAGGTAATACCTAATAAGAGATAAAAAATTTTTTTCTCATTAAGATTCTTTATAAAAATTAAAGCCTCTGTAATCAATTTATCATTTCACCTATTAAAATATTTAAGCCTGTTCAAAAGTCGAAGCCTTGGTATTTGAGATTGCTTCTGTCGTTTCACTCCCTCGCAATGACAGAAAAAGAAATCTTGCTTTGAGCATTTACATTAAAACCCCTCTTAATTATTGAACAGACTTAAAATCTTATAAAATTAAAAATTTTTTCTTTCAATAGATTACTTATTTTAATTAAAACAAAGTAATTTTTTTACTAAAAAACCCTTATTTATCAGTCATTATGAGTACCCCCCATAGATTCCTCGCTTTGCTCGGAATGACAATTTGGGATAGATTGTTTTGGCTTTACTTCGCAAGCTTATTTTTTAGTTAATTTTAATAAAATATGTTATATTTGAACTGGTCAATTATGGAAGAATTAGTTACAAAGTTAGCTCAGGACCTTTTGAATTCAAAATATGCAATAGCGTTAACAGGAGCGGGTATTTCAACAGAATCAGGTATCCCTGATTTTCGAGGTCCTGATGGAATCTGGACTAAAGACCCTGAGGCTGAAAGAAGGTCTTATGAAATTTATGACCTTTTTATTGAAGACCCCAAAAGATACTGGATCGACCGACTGAACCCGGAAAGCTTTATCTCAAAGAGGATATTCTCTGTCTTTGGTGAGATTGAAAAGGCACTTCCAAATCAAGGCCATTATGCCCTTGCAGAGCTTGAAAGGCTCGGGATATTAAAATGTATCATCACTCAGAACATAGATGGATTGCATCAAAAGGCAGGAAGTAAAAAGGTCATTGAATATCATGGGGGACTGGGTAAATTTAGGTGCATTGAATGCAATAGAAGGTTCAGAAAAGATGAGATCAATCTTGATAGATTAATGGCAGAGGAAGATCTACCACCGCGATGTGAATGTGGTGGGATTATAAAAGATGATGGTGTATTTTTTGGAGAACCAATCCCATCAGATGTATCAAGGAGGGCCATTGAAGAAACCTGGAAATGTGATCTAATGCTGATATGCGGAACTTCGGCTGTTGTCTATCCATTTGCTGAACTCCCGAGAATAGCAAGGCAGAGAAGGGTCGAAAGGGAGAAAAGATCAGAATCAGGATTATATATTGTCGAGAAAGTTCCAGCAACGATTATTGTTGAGATTAATGCTGAGCCAACTCCTATAACTTACGAAAAGGTTTCTGATTATCTTATACAGGGTAAAACAGGAGATATTCTTCCAGCGGTCCTTAAAGAGGTAAAGAGGCTATCCAAATTATAATCGGATTGCCACACCTTCGGCTCGCAATGACTATCTGGTTGATGCATCAGGCTTAAATCTTACTTAAAGGATTAGTCTTTCTTTACGAGACTCCTTATTACATGCATATTTTTAATGTCCTCTTCTGTATCAGATCTTGGAGTTTCCATTATTCCAGGAAGTGTTTGAAACAGGGGATGATTCACAATATATCGAAATCCCTCAAGACCAATATATCCCTCGCCGATATGCCAATGGCGATCTTTTCTTGAACCCAGTGGTGTTTTTGAATCATTAAGATGTATCAAATAAAGACGATTTAATCCTATCTGTGAATCAAAGAGCTCGATAGTCCTCTCAATGCCATCTTTATTTGACAGATCGTAGCCTGCTTCAAATGCATGTGCAGTATCCAAACAGACCCCTATCCTTTCCTTATCATCTATCCGTTTTATTATCTTTTCGATCTGCGAAAAGCTATAACCTATCTCTGTCCCCTGGCCCGCAGTGTTTTCCATGAGAAGTACGACACTGTTTTTAACATTTTCAAGGGCCTTATTAATTCCGTTTGAAACCGCCTCGATAGCCTCATCCTCAGAAGATTCAAGGCGATGACCAATATGAGTAATAAGATATTGTGCGCCAAGGATTTCTGCCCTTTCAAGGTCTTTTATAATTGCCTTTATAGAGCGTTCGTAAAATTTTGATTTAAAAGAACCTATATTGGGAAGGTAAGGACAGTGAAGGAAGACAGGATAAAAGTTTTTTTCTTCTACACCCAGCCGAAAGCGTTTCACTTCATCTTCATCGAATGGAGGATATGCCCAGCCCCTTGGGTTTCTTGAAAATAACTGAATAGTTTCACATCCTCGAATCTCTGCATAATCAATTACCTTTGAAAACCCTCCTGAAATAGATATATGGAAACCAAATCGCATCTAACCTTTATCCCGTCCGCCATAAAACTTATTTAAGTCGCAATAGTGATTCTGCATTTCTATATGCAATACCTTCTTTGTCGTAGGGGCTCAATGGAAGCTGATCAAGAAATCTACGTGCCTCTGACATCGAGCCATAAGGATAGTCTGCCGAGAACAGTATACGGTTTGCACCCACTTCGAGAAAAAGATCAAGAAATGGGGCAACGAAGTTAAATCCACTAACTGTGTAGTAGAGGTTATTTCTTAGATAATAGCTTATCTCGTGTTTTAATTTAGTTTCTGCTACTGGCAATTGGCGATCTATTCTCTGAAGCATAAATGGAATCGCCTCACCCAGATGGCCAATAATAATCTGAAGACGTGGGTAACGGTCAAATGCTCCACTTAGAATGAGACGAAGGGCATGGATTGCAGTTTCAATGTGCCATCCCCAGGCTGAGGTTGCCAATCGGTTCATAATCTCAACCGAATAATTACCTTTATAGCTTGCCTCGATCACTGATTTTGGAGGAGGAGTTGGATGTAGATAGATTGGGACCTGCAGTGCCTCAGCCCTTTCAAGGATCGGCCAAAAAAAGCTGTTATCGAGATATTTACCCTGGATATGACCATTTATAACCGCTCCTTTAAAGCCATAATTTCGGACTGTTCGCTCCAGTTCATCAGCCGCCCTTTCCGGTAATGCGGTAGGCAGTGTAGCAAACCCGGCAAAACGATTCGGGTAACGACGGATAGCCTCTGCGAGAATGTCGTTTGTCTCGCAAGCAAGACTTATTGCCTCGTTTGCTTCAAGCTGTTCTACACCTGGGGCTGTTAGAGACAGTACCTGCATATCAATACCTGCCTCGTCCATCTCTGAAATCCTTCCCTCCCCAAGATCACACAACTTCTTGATAAGATGTGCGGCTTGTGGTCTTTCTTTAACCCCAGCTCCTGGACCATTCAGAAATGAGGTTGTTGCAAAATGTTCTTCAAGCGTAATTGTTTTAAGATTTCCTTTAGGGGATTTTGAAATATTGCTCATAAAAATTACCTCCTATCTTTCACCCTGACCTTCTCCCCATGCAGAGGCTGTATTGTAATGAGGTGTGCCATGTTTGTCATTCCGCGAAAAGCGAGGAATCTATAAAATTCAAACCTTTATAAAACATGGATTCTTCGGCTAAAGTCCCAGAATGACATTGCGACAAAGCCTTGCATTTGGGAAATAAAAGAGTGAATAAAGTTAAGTATTTTTATTAAAATTCAAATTATTATAGTATCAATTTATCAGTAAAATCAATATTTGAAAAAAATTTTTTTATCGCTCACCTGTGAGTTTTTCATAAGTCTGGTTTATTTTTTCTTGAAATAAAACTATCTTGGTTTTATCATAATCATAAAAATTATAAGGAGAAAAATATGTATAAAACAGTAGACGGCACTGTTATTCGACAATTAACAGAGATTGTAGGACCAAAGGCTGTATTTTCTGATGATGAGACCCTAACGATATATTCAAAAGATGAAACTATAGGTATCTCTCATAAGCCTGAGGTAGTTGTAAAACCAACAACCCAAAAAGAAATAAAAGAGATTATGCGACTTTCTTATCTTGAAAATATCCCTCTCACCCCAAGGGGCAAGGGAACTGGACTAAGTGGAGGTGCTATACCCCTTTATGGAGGAATTGTTCTATCCTGTGAAAATATGGAGAAGATTATTGACATAGATCATGATAATCTGATGGTGGTTACAGAGCCTGGAATAATTACAGGTGTTTTACAGAGTACAGTAGAAGGTGAAAACCTTTTTTATCCCCCTGACCCAGCAAGCCTTGATAGCTGTAGCATTGGAGGAAATGTTGCTGAAGGTGCAGGTGGAAGCCGTGCTGTTAAATATGGGACAACGAAAGACTACGTAAATGGACTTGAAGTTGTCCTTCCATCGGGCGAGGTAATGTCAACAGGAGGTAAGGTTGTTAAGGATGTAACTGGATATAATCTTACCCAGTTGATTACTGGTTCTGAAGGGACTCTTGCCATCATCACTCAAATCATCCTTAGACTCATCCCACTTCCAAAATTTAGAAAGGATCTTCTTATACCCTTCAACTCTATTGAGAATGCTGCCCAGACAGTTTCAGAGATCATTCGTTCACGAATCGTCCCAACTGCAATTGAATTTATGGAAAAAAATAGTTTCGAACTTGCTGAACTATTTACAAAAAGAAGTCTGCCCTTCAGGGATGCCTCAGCCCATCTCCTTGTGACCTTGGATGGAAACCAGGAGGAAGGGCTTGATGAGGAACAGACACGTGTGGGAGAAATATGTGAAAAAAATGGGGCAATCGATATCCTAATTGCAACTTCTCGTACGATGAGGGACAGGATGTGGGAAGGAAGGAAGTGTCTATTTGAGGCAGCCAATCTCTTAGGCCAGATGTACAAACCATTTGATGTGGTTGTACCACGGAGTCTAATCCCTATGCTGATAAAAAAGATCTATGAGATTTCAGATAAATATAAGATCAAGGCCATGTGTTTTGGTCATGCAGGGGATGGAAATGTACATATACTTATTTACCAGGGTGAAATCCCCAATGATGAATGGGGAAATAAAATAACAGTGATTGAAAAAGACCTCTATCAGTCAACAATTGATCTCGGAGGAAAGATCACTGCCGAACATGGAGTCGGTCTTTTAAGAAAGCCCTTTCTATCTATGAATCTTGATCCCTACCAAATAGAGTTATTAAAAGGATTAAAAAGGGTTTTTGACCCCAAAAATGTCTTAAACCCTGGTAAAATCTTCGATCTATGATTTTTTAAAAACCTTTATAAAAAAGACAATAAAATGAATATTAATAGAATAAAGAGACCTGCCCTTTCATACCAGTGAAGTCTTCTAATGAGATATCCCTCTAAGGAAGAAGCTAAAAAAAGAAGTGTCACCAATGCCTTTAGAACTGAAAATAATATTGGGAGCGGTGAACCGATCAGTAAAAGAGATGGGCAGTAAGCAAAAAGGAAAGGGATAATAAACGCAGGTAATCCCAATCGAACAGCTGTGAAACCTGTCTTGTTAGGATCTGCATTAGCGATGTTGTAGCAATGGTTGGGCTTGCGATGCTCAGAAAAAATACAAGAATGTCTACTTTTCAAATCATAGAGGCCTTAGTGATTCGGCAGAAAAGGCTATGCCTATCTTTGTTGCATGCGCATCAGCAGGTATTATCTACGGAATAATCTCCTTGACAGGCCTTGGATTTCAAGTAAGTTCCCTTCTGCTTTCTCTCGCAGAAGGAAACAATATCCTAATTCTCCTTCTCACTATGGGGAGTGCCCTTCTTCTTGGCTTTGCCATGCCTCCAACTGCCGCCTATATCATTCTTGCTGCACTTGTTATCCCATCTTTGAAAGAGGCAGGACTACCTCTTCTGGTAGCACATATGTTCATTTTCTTTTTTTGCTCAATAGGTCCGATCACACCACCTGTTGCCCTGGCTGCATATTCAGCCGCTGCCATCGCTAATGCAGATCCTAACAAGACAGGTTTCACAGCTGTTCGATTGGGAT
>JBBIOI010000153.1:0-6927 GCA_037443425.1 Deltaproteobacteria bacterium | reverse complement strand
CAACGGGTAGACTATGGCTTAAAGTACCTGAGAGTTTAAAACTTATCTATTTTGGAAAATTAAACCCTTGGGTTTCAGGAAAAGATTTAATCCTATATACTATTGGTGATATTGGTGTGGATGGAGCTCTATATCAGGCAATGGAATTCACAGGAGAAGCAGTAAAATCATTATCCATGGCAAGTAGATTTACCATGGCTAATATGGCTGTCGAGGCAGGTGGTAAAAATGGGATCTTTGAGCCTGATGATATAACCATAAAGTATATCAGGTCAAAAGCAAAAAGGCCTTATAGAATCTTTAGAAGTGACCCCGAAGCCTCATATAAAGAAGTGCGTGAATATAATGTATCGAAGATCTTTCCTCAGGTAGCCATCCCTCATTCTCCATCTAATGTAAAGGATGTAAGGGAGCTTGGAAGAATTGAAATAGATCAGGTCGTCATAGGTTCTTGTACAAATGGGCATTTAGAGGATCTTAGGGTCTCGGCAAAGATTCTTAAAGGGCGAAAGGTTTCTCCAAACATTAGACTCCTCATATTTCCAGCAACCCAAGATATCTATCAGCAGGCATTAAAGGAAGGGTTGATAGAAATATTTTTAAAGGCAGGTGCTGTTGTAAGCCCACCAACCTGTGGTCCATGCCTTGGAGGACACATGGGTGTATTGGCAGAAGGCGAAAGGGCACTGGCCACAACAAATCGAAACTTTCGTGGAAGGATGGGCCATTCACAGAGTGAGGTCTTCCTATCAAATCCTGCGGTTGCAGCGGCAAGTGCAATAAAAGGAAGGATAGTTCATCCTGATGAAGTTCTAAGAAAGTAAGGATACTCTCCATAAGATAGGAGGGGAAGATGGGAAATGATAATAAAAAATTGAAAATCGAAGGCAGAATTTGGAAATTTGGATCCGATGTAGATACAGATGCCATCATCCCTGCACGTTATCTTAATCAGACCGATCCAAATGAGCTTGCAAAACATGTGATGGAGGATGAAAGACCAGAATTTCCAAAGTCTGTTTCAAAGGGAGATATAATTGTTGCAGGTAAAAATTTTGGTTGTGGATCATCTCGAGAACATGCACCTTTAGCCCTTAAGGCCTCAGGTATATCTTGTATCATAGCAGAGAGTTTTGCGAGGATATTTTATAGAAATAGTCTAAATCTTGGTCTACCGCTTCTTGAATCAAAAGAGGCCTCAGAAAACATAAAAGATGGTGATAAGGTTCGGGTTGACATATCAACAGGCGAAATATATGATATTACACAGGGGAAAAGATTTTTCTCAAAACCTATTCCCCCCTTCATGCAAGAACTGATTAAGGAAGGTGGCCTAATCCCATACCTTCGTAAAAAGTTAAAGAAAAATTAGCTCGTCCCTGATGCCTGAAGGTGTTAAAAGATTCATGATAAGTTAGCCAACAATTCTTCACATGTAATTAAATACGCAAATCCAAAGCCGAGATTCTTGAGTGTCGCAATATGATGCTCTTCCTTTCCTGTAGCAGTTCCATCAATAAGAAAGAAGACTCGATAATCCCTCATAAAGGCATCTCTTGCAGTAGTTTCACAACAAAGATTTGTCATTACGCCAGAGATTACGAGATCACGGATATCCCTTTTTCTTAAAATACTATCGAGATCTGTTTCAAAAAATGCGCTATATCTTTTTTTGGGAAGAACTATATCATTTGGTTCAACATTTATTTCTGGTAGAAACCTCCAATCTTCTGTCCCCTCAAGGATTATCTCACCCCACCATTCTCTTAATATGCCTCCATCCTTTACGGGATCTTTGTGACCATGCTGTGTGAAGATAACAGGGATATTCTTACTTCTAAAGAATTTAATGATATTTAAAACATTTAAAGTAATAGGTTTTGCAATCTTTTGAAAGTAGTTTTGCATATCAATTACCAGCAGGGCAGTCTGTTTTTGGTCCGGAAATGCCCTTCTATCACGATACGGAGAGATTTCATTTAATATCTTCTCAAGTTCAAGTTTCATCTTCTTTTCCACCTTGGATTATCTATAAGCACTGGCTTACCATCTTTTTCAATCAGGATCTTTACAAAACCTGTCCTTTCAATATCTCCATAATTATGTCCTGCATCTCCAGAATAGATGGCAAAGAATATAAAAGGTTTTTTACCTGTATTCACCATTCGATGTCCCCAGAATGGGGGAATATATGCTACAACACCAGGACTTATCGAAATGGATTCAAAATCACCATCTGGGGTCTGGGTTAAAAGATATCCCTCCCCTTCTAATCCAATATAGACCTCTGATGTGTCAGGACGACGATGATAGTGGCCTTTTGTCATAAAATATTCCTGACCAACCTTTCCAGGATTGATCTTTGTTACAGCAATCTGGAGGTATCCATTCTCTTCAGGTAAAATCCTTTCACTAAAAGTGTAGATTAGTGGATCTTCCTTCTCAAGTATCTTAATCTCTGAATCGCTATCAACAAACATTCCTTTCATATCGCTCAGTCTCCTTACATTTGTTCGATCATTCGGTTTAAGCTCACCCTGTTTAAAATCGAGATTCATTGAGAAAGGTTTCATTAACATAAACTTCTCCTTTCGGTTCAAACTCACATAAATATATTACAAAGAAAACCTGATTAAAGCAACCCTGAAAAATCTCTTTTTAAAATGATACTCTTATAAGGTCTGTAAATTTATTTATGTGGTTGAATAAGGGCTTAAATCTTTTCTTTCGATTAGAATTATTTCTGAATCAATTTTTAATGCAAGTGATCCCCTTTTTATATCATCCCGGGTTTGAATAACAATCTCTTCCAATGAGAATTTTTCCTTCATTTTTTTAATATTCTCATTTTTTTGACCTTTTAGATTAGACAAATCCTTTGGGTTACATAAAAAGACCGCCTTTGAAGAGAGAAAATTCCTTGTAATAAGCCTTTCAGCCATATCAAAAAATATGGATGACTCTACCAATTGGTGTATCGAAGGATGATAAGGCCCTGCAATCAGATGAGCTTCGAGGTCTCGGGTGGGTTGAAGCCCTATTCTTGCTACAGGAATAGATGCATTTTCAAGTTTCAGGAGTCCCTCTTTAAGCCATTCGATCGAATCTTCAAGTGATAGGGGGCTATATTTCTTAGACATCCAAAGACCTTCAAGTGGAGAGCCCTTTAAGACAAGTGTTGGGTGAATCCTTAAAAAGTCTGGTCTTAAATCAATTATCACATCAAGGGTTTTTAAAAATCTTTCTAATGTATCTCCAGGAAGTCCAATCATCAATTGGACTCCTACCTCATAGCCAAACGCCTTTAATCTTTTTATGGAAGAAATAGTATCATCTTTTTTATGTCCCCTAAGAGAAAGGAGCAACACCTCGTCATCCATGGATTGGGCTCCGATCTCTACGGTCTTTACATTATATCCTTTTAGTAGATAGAGGATTTCTTCATCAATTGCATCAGGACGTGTTGAAATTCTAATAGACTCAATTTCATCCCTTAGAATAAATTCTCTGGCTATTTCAAGATATGAGATTTGATCTTCCATTGGCATAGCTGTGAAACTTGCTCCATAAAAGGCAATCTGTATACTTATATTCTTTGATGGAAAGGTCGCTAAGGACGATTCGACAATATTTCTTACACTCTCTGGAGATGGGACCTCTCTTGAAATAGCCTTCTGGTTACAAAAGATGCAACGATTACAGCAACCCAGATAGGGAAGAAATATAGGTATTATATAAGATCTGTTCATTGATTTTTATATAAAATCAGATTTAAGATTCTTGACTATCATAACCCAAATTGTTTAGTGCCTGTCTCGCTGCCTCTTGTTGTGCCTCCTTCTTACTTTTTCCACACCCAATTCCCATTATCTCTCCAGCAACGCTTACAGAGACCTCAAAGATTTTGTCATGATTAGGTCCAATTTCTCTTAAAACTTCATATTTTGGAGAGACTTTATTTACTCTTTGCACATGTTTTTGAAGAATACTTTTGTAGTCATTAAAGATTGAAATGGATCTCTCATTTAGAAAGAATGATCTCATATGATTCCATATAATTTGCGAAATTCTATCAAAATTCGAATCGATATAGATGGCACCGATCAATGCTTCGTAGGCATTTGCAAGGATAGATGATTTCTTAGTCCCCCCATTTTGAAGCTCGCTCTTTCCAAGAAGTAGATAGCGATCTAAATGTAGCTTTCTTGATAAAATTGCAAGGGAACTCCTTTTAACAAATTGTGATCTCCAGAGAGACAGGTCCCCTTCTTTAGCTTCAGGGAATTCCCTGACGAGCAGATGAGTTACTGCCAAATTTAACACAGCATCACCAAGAAATTCTAAGACCTCATTTGATCTTGCCCTTAATAAACCCACTTCATTAGCGTAGGATTTATGGGTAAAGGCCTGATTTAAAAGTTCAATCTCATTGAATTCATAACCCAATAACCTCTCAAACTCTTTTAATGAAATAAGTCTTTCATTATCCATATACTCTATCCACTCTCTTTCCCAATAATCCTTTCTCGTTTATTCCTATAATCTTTACATTCCATTCTTTATTAATCCAATCTGATTTTTCATCTATTTTATCATCCTCACATAGGAAAACAGGGATATAGTTCTTGGAAAGTCCTTTTTGTACCCCTATTTCTTTGCCCTTCGATTCTAAACCAAGAACATGTAGGTTTCTGCCCATAAATCTTTTATAAAATTCAAGACGTTTCTTTTTGCCCAAATTTCTCAAAACCTCTGTCCTTCTTTTAATCTCTTTGGGATCGACCTCTAATTTAAGATTTTCGGCACATGTCCCCTTCCTCTTTGAAAAAGGAAAGACATGTAGATAGGAGAAAGGAAGCTTCTCAACCAGCTCATATGTATTTCTGAACATTTCTTCCGTTTCTCCAGGAAAACCAACAATCAGGTCTGCGCCTATTGAGATATCAGGAATCTTAGAGTATATCTCAGAAATAAATTCTGAGATAAAGGATCGGTTGTAATTCCTATTCATCATTTTCAATAAATCATCATCCCCACTTTGTACTGGTAAATGAATATGATGACATATCTTTTCTGACCGAGCTATGATTGAAATAAGATCATCCGATAAATCAAATGGTTCAATTGAGCTTAATCTTATTCTCTTTGGTGTAGGCGAATCCTCGAACATCTCAAGGAGTTTATTAAGATTTAAATTCTGTTCAAGATCAATCCCATAGCTTCCAATATTTATTCCTGTTAGGATAACCTCGAGATACCCTCTTTCATTCAATATTTTCATATTTTTCAATACATTTTCTAAATAAAGGCTTCTGGACGGACCCCTTGCATAAGGAACAATACAATAGGAGCAACGATTATTGCATCCGTCTTGAATCTTTAAAAAGGCCCTTGTATGACTGTAAAAGGATGGTAAAGTAATATCAAGTTTTTGATTATAGTTTTGAATTTGATCAACATGGACTCGATGTAGTTTACCATTTTCCATTAAAGGAAGAAGTTCACTAATCTCTTCTTTTTCTTTGTTTCCAAGAATATAGTCAATCTCTTTCATTTTTTCTAATGAATCGGGTTGAACCTGCGAGTAGCATCCTGCCACTATTATTAGCGCATCAGGATTAGATCTATATGCCCTTCGTATCATCTGCCTTGATTGAAAGTCTGCACGATGTGTGACTGTGCATGTGTTAATTATAAAAATATCAGGCTTTTCTTCAGTATTTACATATTTGTATCCATTTTGAGTAAGATTATCTGCAATCATCTCAGAATCGAATTGGTTTACCTTACATCCAAGTGTAATAATACTAAATCTCTTCATAACCTTAAATTCTTGTAAGTTTTATATCACCCAAAACACCCATACTTTTACCTACAATAATCACCATTCCTAAGACACCCTGGATATTTCTACCCTTTTCCATTGCTAAGTCAATATCCTTTTCATTTTTAATTATATTCCCAATTGAAGTTGCAACAGCATCTGAAAGGGCTGCTGACTTAGAGACTATGCAAACAGCATCTGCCTTTCCAAAGCTGAGTGAGTGACCTACTGTCCCCGAGGAGGTACAGATTCCTATCGGTGTATCCTCCGGAGAAATAAGGAGTCCTATCTTCAAGCTCAGTGGAGATTGACCTGCATATATCCCGATCTTTCTTTCTTTCAGAGTTGATAAGTATATGTCTCCGCCATTTTCAATGATCAACTCTTTTGATAAATGGATAAGGTCATTATAAACCCATTCTGCAATAGCTCCTGCTACAGAAGCCATCGGACCAACTTTAGCAAGACGAGATGTTTTTATCATCGTCCTCACTATATCTGGCATCCCTATTTCTTCATCCAAAGGAACAAGGCTTGTCCTAAATTCTGGATTCATCTCAATATATTTTTCGATTTGATGGCGATATTTTAATACAGATTCTAATGCCTCATTACTGAGGTCCTTCTCGGCCCTTATGAGTAGGTCGGTCTCCTTAACTATGACCTCAAATTTAATAAGATCATCGGTCTTTACAAGGTTTCTATATGTCCTCTTCTCATACATTATCTTTACAATGCTGATTAACAAATTTTAAAAATTATAAAAGTTAGCCTTACTGAATGTCAAAGGTCGAATTTATAGTTTTGAGGGTTTGTACCTCTTTATAAAAAGAATGATCCCAGATTGTCATTGCGAGTCGGACTTTTTCAGAACTCTCAACTTACAGAGACATAAAGACTATTGGATTATAATTTTGAGGAGCATGATTAGAGATCTTAATTTCTCTAAAGATCTAAGGATTAAAGATACTTCTGGATCAAGATCTCAGCAATCTGGATAGCATTAAGGGCTGCTCCCTTTCGGATGTTATCAGCCACGATCCACATATTAATCCCATTTGGAATAGACTCATCTTCTCGAATCCTTCCAACAAATGTCTCAT
>JBBIOI010000152.1:0-6933 GCA_037443425.1 Deltaproteobacteria bacterium | reverse complement strand
AAAAAGTTTCTTGACATTTTTTTTGTTTTTTTAAAAAATTTGCTATATAAGAAACCTTTGATCGAATAAGTTTTTCTTTTTTTAAACTCATTCTAACATTATAAAGGAGGTATTAAGCCATGAAGAAGAAAAATTTTTTACTCTTATTAGTTTTTTCAACCCTTATCTTTTTACTCTACTCAAATAATGCTTTACCACAAACAGCCGAACCAATTGTTATTGGTGCTCCAATCCCAAGGGCCTCTACTTACGGCCAGAATGGAGAAAGATCAATGATCCTTGCAATGGAAGAGATTAATGCCGCAGGGGGGATTAAAGTAGGGAATATAAAGAGACCCATCAAACTTGAAATCGTAGATACTCGTGATGAAGAACCAGGTGTTCCTACAAGTGAAGTGCTTTTGGCTATAGAGAAACTTATACTGGACAAAAAAGTAAAGATTCTTGCTGGCGGACCCTGCATGTCTGAATGCTGTCTTGCTGCATTAGATTTACCGCCTAAATATAAAGTTTTACAGATAATAAATATCGGCTGCTGGACCCCTGGATGGCATGCTAAAACAGGAAAGGATATAAATCATTATAAATATTCTTTTCGCTTAAGTGGGAACGTTGCCTACTGGATACCCAATATTGTGTCTTTACTCAATAATATAAAAGAGAAATATGGATTTAACAAAATGTATATTACAGTTGCTGAGGCAGCACATTGCAAGGCAGCTGGTGCAGCAGTAGAAAAGGGGGCAGTAGCTGGTGGATGGGAGATTGTTGGTAAAGAAGTACACCCCCTTGCAACAACAGACTTTTCGATGATGCTTCGAGATGTTAAGAGATCTGGTGCACAGGTTTTGTTCATCTGGGATCACACACCTGAGGCCCTATCTCTTGTTAATCAATGGCAGGATATGAAGATACCAGCAGCTGCTATCGGCTTTGTTGGTCCAACAGAGGATCCTGTTATGTGGAAACAAACAGGAGGTAAAGTTGCTTACTTAGTTGAGTTTGCTGGTGAAGGAGGAACTCTGCCTGGACAAAAGATAACACCACTTACAGAACGTTACTTCAATGCCTTTAAGAAAAGATGGGGAGAGGAACCACGAGGAACTGGCAACGTCCCAAGCTATACTGTACTTTACATGCTAAAAGATGCAATCGAACGGATAGGCTCATTAGATGTGGATTCCTTGGTCACTGCTATTGAGCAAACAGATATGATTACTGTAGGAGGAAGATTAAGATTTGATAAGACAAACCATCAAGCAATCTATGGTACAGATCCTAAAGAAGCACTAATGCCACAGCTTTTGCAATGGCAAGATGGAAAGAGGGTCTGTATATGGCCTCCTAAAATAGCAAGTGGCGAATATAAACTTCCACCATGGATTAAACCTTTAAAGTAGAGTTTGGATGGACTATAGCTGTTAATTTAGAAAACTTTTTATGATGGAGGGAAAACTTTGATTGATCAAGAATTGATCTATGGTCAAGTTAAAGAGTACGAGAAAACCATTTATGATGAACCTGTTTTTGCTGCGATTGAGCGTATGTGTGAGAAATACCCGGATAAACCCGCCATCATCTATCTTGGAGAGACATGGACTTATTCTGAAATGAAGGAACTTATCGACCGATTTGCAAATGCCTTATATATATTAGGGGTAACCCACGGTGATCGAGTAATGTTATATATACCGAATTCCCCTCAATTTATTGCTGGTTTCTTTGGGACAATGAAGATCGGAGCTGTACCTGTTCCGGTCTCTCCAATTTATACTCCTTTTGAAATTGAATATTTAATAAACGATGCTCAGGCTGTATATATTCTCTGTCAGGACACAAATTTTGGTTATGTCAAGGAGGTTTTTCCAAAAACTCCTTTAAGAGGAATCATTGTTACAAACTATGCAGAATTACTTCCCTGGTGGAAAAGGACAATTGGGACCATCTTTGATAAAATTCCACACGGTGTTGTCGAAAAAGATAGGAATGTATACTTCTTTAAAGATTTAATTAATGGGGTCTCACCCAACCCCCCAAAAGTTGAAATCAATCCAAGGGCAGACCTTAGCCGTCTTCTCTATACAGGAGGAACAACAGGTTTCCCCAAAGGTGTACCAACAAATCATACTGCAGTAGTTAGTTTTGTTAGTGAAATAAGAAAGATAAGTGAAGGGTTTGTGGGTGAAGGTGGAGAAGATAGACTAATTATGATAAACCCCCTATTCCATGAAATGGCACAGGGAATGACAATGGCTTGGGGATTGACTAAGGGTAATCCAGTAATATTAATGCCCATTCCTGATGTTGATGCTATTCTGGATAATATTCAAAGATATAAGGTTACACTGTTTTTGGGTGTCCCAACACTTTACCGAATGATTTTAGAACATGATAGAGTTGATATGTATGACTGCTCTTCTCTAAGACTTTGTCTATGTGGTGCTGATAAACTTCCACCTGAGGTTAATGAACGTTGGAAAAAAAGATTTGGAAAACCAATCTTTCAGTGCTATGGAGCTACAGAAGTTGGCTTTACATCCACATCCCCATTCAATCGAGAACCTCATCCCGAATCAATAGGAATTCCTCTTCCCTCACGGGAAGTACTTATCGTAGATCCTGACACATTAAAACCTGTTCCGACAAATGAGGTTGGAGAGGTTTTAGTGCGCTGTGAATATACTTTTAAACATTACTGGAACAAACCAGAGGAGACAGCCCGCTCTTTTGTTAAGGTTGATGGTAGGGTATTTTACCGAATGGGTGACTTTGCACGCCGAGGGGAAGATGGACAGCTCTATTTTGTAGACCGTGGTGCAGACATAATTAAGTATAAAGGCTATCGAGTCTCTGCATCTGAGATTGAAGCAGTTCTTCAAGACCATCCAGCTGTTGTTGCTGCCTGTGTTGTTGGAGTGCCTGATGAAAAGACAGGAGAGCGAATTAAGGCTATCGTTGTTTTAAAAGAAGATGCAAGAGGAGTAAGCTCACTTGATTTACTCAACTGGTGTCGAGATAGGCTTGCCCCCTATAAAGTTCCAAGATATATTGAATTCAGAGATATGCTTCCAAAATCAAAAGTTGGAAAGCTTCTTCGTAGAGAGATTAGAGACGAAGAACGTAGAAAGGCGCAGAAGAAAAAAACATGAAGTAAATTTACAATCCAAAATAAGCCTCTTTTACATCGGGGTTATCCAATAATTCCAAACCTGTACCTTCTGCTACTAATCCACCATTTTCAAGAACATATGCATAATCTACAATTGGAAGTACAGGTCTTGCATATTGTTCAGCAACCACTATCGTAATTTTGGTCTCCTCTTTTATTGCCTTAATCGCTTTTGCCAGCCTGACTTCAATAGCAGGGGCCAATCCGAGCAAGGGTTCGTCAAGTAGCAATAGTTTAGGCTGGGCCATTAGTGCCCTTCCTATTGCAAGCATCTGTTGTTCGCCTCCGCTAAGAAAACCTCCAGCCCTTCTTTTAAGTTTTTCGAGTTCGGGGAAGAGAGTAAATACATATTCTATGGTCTTTTTTGCCTGAGCTTTATTAGCGAGATAGGCACCCATCCTTAGGTTTTCAAGTGTACTACTTTCAGGGAAGATAAGACGCCTTTCTGGGCATAGAATAATCCCCTTTTTTGCCCTTTCGCTTGGCTCACAATAAAGGATATCTTCACCTTTAAATTTCATCTCTCCCGTAATAGTAATCCTTTCTCCTCCCTTCATCTCCTCTTTTTTTCTTACATCAAGAATGATACCTGAAATGCAATACATTAGGGAGGATTTACCAGCACTGTTAGAACCAAAGATCCCAACAATGAGTCCCTCTTCAATCTTTAGGCTCAAATTATTTATAGCCAATGCATTCTCATAGAATAGCATTAAATCTTTAATTTTGAGTATTTCGCTCAAAGTCTTATCTCCTCTCCAAGATAAGCCCGTCTTACACTCTCATCTTGCATTACCTTACCAGGCTCTCCTTCGGCTAACTTTTCACCAAAATTCAATACTATCACCCTGTCTGCTATAGTAAAAAGCTCTCTTAATCTATGTTCAATCATTATGAAAGTTATTCCTCTCATCCGCAATCTCTCAATTAAGGGAACCAAGCTTGCAATTTCACTCATGCTTAACCCTGAAAAGACTTCATCACATATGATAACCTCAGGCCTCAATGCAAGGCAGCGTGCAAGTTCGAGCCTTTTAAGATAACCAAGAGGAAGTGCGGAGGCTGGCTTATAAGGAACAAAGGCATCCCTTTCAAAACCTACTTCTTCAAGTAGGTCAATCGCAACAGCATCTCTGTCGCCTCCACGGCTTGCTGCAAAACGGCGTGCCCTCGGCGACCATAAAGGAACTATTAGATTTTTAAAAGATTTCAAACTTAGAAAAGGTCTTACAACTTGAAATGTTCTCGCAATACCAAGATCTGCGATTTTATATGGTGGGAGACCGGTTATTTTAATATCCTTGAAAAATATCTCACCAGAGTTAGGCTTTACAAAGCCTGTTATAGTATTTACTAAGGTAGTTTTACCAGATCCATTGGGGCCAATAACACCAAGAACCTCTCCCTTTTGGAGGTCAAAGCTAATGTTATATAGCGCCCTAACTCCTCCAAAAAATTTACTTAGGTTTCTAACCTTAATTATCGTCTCTTTATTTTCACCCATATAATTAAACTTTTACCCAGCGCTCAATCTGATGATATTTTCGTGAAACCCAATTTAGCAAACCTTCTGGTTTAAATAATATAAATCCAACAAGTACAATACAATATAGAACAACCCTGAGCTGACCAAACCCTCGTAGTAGTTCAGAAAGCGGGGCGAGAATAAATGCTCCAAGTGCAGGACCTGCAAGGGTTGCAGGTCCTCCCATAATGCAAGCTGAAATTGGCATTATGGAAAAGTCAACAGCAAAAAGCGAAACCCCTACAAATCCTGAAAAATGTGCTACAAAGGAACCTGAAAAACAGCCAATCAAACTCCCGATAAAAAGGGCATATACCTTAACCTTCGTAACATTTACTGCTGAAGCTAATACAGCTTGATCATTGTCCTTCACTCCTGCAAAAACTATCCCAATATCTTCGCCACAAAGTCTTCTTAGGCCGAATATAGAAAGAAGAACAATGGAAAGGATCAGATATATTGCAACCCATATATTAGGGAAACCCATAATGGGACTCAATCCCTCTGTACCTTCAAATAGATTTCCTGCAAGAATGATGCTCGTGGTTAAGAATGGAAACATAAAGGTCACAACAGCAAAGTATATACCACGAAGGGGCAGGCATGGAAGCCATAACAGAGTGCAAATAAGAGCGCCACCAACTGTTCCGATTGGGATGGTCAAAAAGATTGGCAGTTTGAAATAATAGTTGAGTGCTCCTGAGATGTAACCACCAACCCCAATCATAAACGCTCCCCCAATGCAAACAAGTCCAACCCTCTCAGCCAGGAAATCAAATGAGATAGCAAGCAGTGCATAAACACCTGCTAAGGCTAAAACCCTCTGCCAGTAAAGACTGGGTAATATTAAAGGTAATATCAATAAACCTATGATCAAACTTGCCCGTGGTGCGATTAAATATAACATCTCACGCCAAGACTGTATGGCATAAAGCCCTTCTGTGCGGGCCTTAATCCCACGGTCGAGTCTTTCTTTACGTTTCTCTTCCTTATTCATCAAACCCTTTCTTCAAGTTCTTTCTGCTTTCCAAAAAGTCCAGAAGGCCTGATAATTAGAATTAAAATAATTAGTCCAAAAACGAGTACATTATTCCACATCGTTCCACCAATAGCAGACATGATAGTAGTGGCAAGACCTAAGATTAAAGCTGCCAGGATGGTGCCCATCCAGCTTCCCAGGCCTCCAATGACACAAACAGCAATTGCATTTGTTAAAACGCTGTATCCAGATTCACAATTAACATTACCAAGGGGCATAATAACAATTGCTGCCAATCCTGCTAATGCAGAACCAATACCCAATGCTATATTAGCCATACGATCAGAGTTAATTCCCAGCATCAAAGCAGCCCTTTCATGCTGAGCCATAGCTCTGAGGGCAAGTCCTATCTTATTATAATGTGTAAATACCCACATCATAATTAATATGAGGATGCCCACACCTATGATGAAGAGCCTTTGAAAGTCTATCGTTACCCATGATGTTTCAAAAACACCATCTGTAAATCGGGGTATTACATATCCAGGTCCAATGAAACCTTTGAAACCACCAATACCTTGAAGACGTAATCCCTCAAGAATTGCCAATGCAATAGCAAATGATACAATAATCTCTGAGATTGGCATTCCTCTTACTCGAATCATGACAAATTGATATATAGCCATACCAGCAAAGGTAACTATTAACAGTGAAAGTATTACGCTAAGCCAGTGAGGAAATCCTAAATTATTAATAAAACTCCAGGTTATGAATCCAGTAACAACATATAATGCTCCATGGGCAAAGTTTGGTAATCTGCTAATACCATAAACAAAGGAGAATCCTACAGCCATTAAAACAAAGGTCATACCATTGACCACTCCGTAGATTATTACCTCCATGATTATGCCCCTAATAGATGAAAATCTTAGAAAATTCTAAACGTCCTGATTAAGTACTTTTATGGAAAAAAATATTAAAGAAATAAAAAAAAGAAGTCAAGCAGATTTGTTAGATTTGTTATCTCGCTTTATAAAAATTCATAAGGGCATTCCAGTAAAACATTTACTT
Organism: Deltaproteobacteria bacterium; assembly: GCA_037443425.1. Classification (GTDB taxonomy): domain Bacteria; phylum Desulfobacterota; class BSN033; order BSN033; family UBA1163; genus JBBIOI01. Next base: position 189 of record JBBIOI010000152.1, on the reverse strand, counting down.
GACTGTGGTTAAGATTTTGAGGTATAAGGATTGGGAGGTGAGTAAGTAATGAAAACGCCCAGTAAAATAGAATCGCTTCGTGAAGTAGATCGAATAGAGATAGTCTCTCTTATTGATAACTACGTGGATATACTGCTAAGAAGCACAGATATGGTTACTCGGCCTTTTTTAAGAGATGGAGATGAAATT
>JBBIOI010000151.1:0-6933 GCA_037443425.1 Deltaproteobacteria bacterium | reverse complement strand
AAAAGGCCTTGACTTTTGGACATCTATTTATTATATTATTTTTAGCACTCTTTAATAAAGAGTGCTAATTTATATCTATGGAGATTATATAATGTCGAACCTTCCTGTTGTCAAGAACCCATTAGAGACATATCTAATGCAAATAAATCAGTTTCCCCTTTTAACCCCAGAGGAGGAGTTCGAACTCGCAGTAAGATATAGAAAATATAATGACATTAAGGCAGCGCAAAAATTGATAACATCGAATTTGAGGTTTGTAGTAAAGGTTGCATTTGAATATAAATCCTATGGCGTAAAGATGCTCGACCTCATTCAAGAGGGAAATATTGGATTGATGATGGCGGTTAAGAAGTTTAATCCTTATAAAGGTTATAGATTCATTTCATATGCCATATGGTGGATCAGGGCCTATATACAAAATTTTATAATAAAATCGTGGAGTTTGGTTAAAATTGGAACAACCCAAGCCCAAAAGAAGCTATTTTATAAAATAGGGAAGGTAAGAAAGGCTTTGGAATCTGATTTAGCAGATAAAGATGAAGATGAAAAATATGAGTTAATTGCTAAAGATCTGGATGTTTCAGAAGAAGACATAATAGAGATGGAGCAAAGAATGTCATCCCGAGATCTTTCTCTTGATACACCATTTGATGATGATCAGGAACTTACACATCTTGAGCTTATTCAGGAAGATTCTCCAAACCAGGAAGAGGCACTTGCAGAGGAGGAGGAGAGAAGGATTAGGGAGATGCAAATCCAAAATGCTATGAAGAAATTAAATGAGAAAGAACTTTATGTAATAAAGAATAGGATAATGGCAGATGAGCCTCTAACCCTCCAGGAGATAGGGAATCATTTAAAGCTTTCAAGAGAAAGGGTTAGACAGATTGAAAGTGAGGCCCTGAAAAAATTAAAGAAAGAATTTATTAGTAATAATTTACAGCTGCCTATGCAATAAATTCTCAAGAAAATAGGTTATCTTCGGAGGAAATAGAAAAATGCCAATTTATGAATACCAGTGTGAAAAATGTAATGATGTGTTTGAAATCTTTCATAAAATAGATGAGGATTGCAAAGTTTGCTGCCCCAAGTGTCTTTCACCAGCAAAAAAATTGATTTCAGCTACGAATTTCATCCTTAAAGGATCGGGGTTTTATGTGAATGATTACCCCTCGAAGAGTCGAAAAGAGGGCCAAAAGGCAGAAAAAGAGGCTCGAGAAAAGAGTGGATTAGATAAAAGTGAAGAAAAGAAGGCTGACAAGAAGGAAGTACATAAAGGATAAATTTTTATCTTCTACTTTTTATTAATTTTACTATCTCATCAAGTATCAATTGCGAAACCTCTTCTTTTGAAAGAAGGGGTAAATCCTTTATTTCACCGTTTGGATAGATTATCTTTACGAGGTTTGTATCGACTTCAAACCCTGCCCCTGGTTTTGTAACGTCATTTACTACAATAAAATCAAGATTTTTCTCGATCAATTTTTTTCGTGCATTTTTAATGAGTTCATCAGTCTCTGCAGCAAATCCAACAAGAACTCTATTTCCTTTTGAATCTCCTATCTCTTTCAGGATATCTTTTGTCTCTTCGAGCTCCAAGACAAGGGTCTGGGCACCCTTTTTTATCTTTTTTTCACTAAAAGCCCTTGGTCGAAAATCTGAAACAGCAGCTGCCTTGATAATGATAGTTGATTCCTTAAAATAGTCCATTACCTTCTGTCTCATCTCCTCAGCAGTTCGAACATAAACGATTCTTATATCTTTTCTTGGAATAGAAATGGAGGTCGGTCCTGATATCAAGGTTACATCTGCCCCTCTTCGCCTTGCCATTTTAGCAAGTGCATAGCCCATCTTACCTGAAGATCGATTTGTTATAAATCGGACTGGATCGATCGGTTCCTGTGTTGGACCTGCAGTGATAAGGACCCTTTCACCAATTAGATCCTTTGGAGAAAATATATCCTCTATTTTTTCAACTATATCAACCAGTTCTGGAAGTCTTCCTTTCCCATACCAGTGACAGGCCAGTTCCCCTTCTTCGGGTTCTATAAATTCATAACCCAATTTTATTAATCGCTTTATATTGTCTTGCAGTATCTTATTCTCCCACATATTAACATTCATAGATGGAACGAATAGAACAGGAGCTTTTGTGGCCATTACCATAGTTGAAAGGAAATCGTCTGCAATGCCATTTGCAATCTTTCCAATGATATTTGCAGTTGCTGGGATTATAACTATTAAATTGGCAAGGTCAGCAAGCGAAATATGGCCAATCTTTTTCTCATCTATAAGAGAGAAGAGCTCTGTTACAACAGGGTTTCCAGATAGGGTTTGAAATGTGAGAGGGGTTATGAATTGTTGTGCATTCTTTGTCATAACTACGTAAACATCAGCTTCCTCTTTTATAAGAAACCTTACAAGCTCTGCTGCCTTATATGCAGCAATCCCACCAGTTATTCCTATAATTATCTTTCTTCCCTTTATCATCAATATTCCCTATACCATAAAAAATTATAAAACTCAAATCATATCTTGAAACAGAATCGCTTTTCTTTTATAAAATTAACCAAACTTAATTTAAAAGGAGATGTTAATGGATATGCAGGATTGTAAAGTTGTTGATACTCACCATCATTTTCTTCCATCTGAGGCCCTTAAATATGCAAAAAAGGCAGATGGAGTTGATTATGCATTCATAATGAAGAGATTCTCAAGGGCAGGAGAATTATTACAGGATATCAATAAAACCCTGATTTATATGGAAGAGTCAGGAATCTCAATGGCACTATTGAATCTTGGGGCATGGATTCCATCTGGAATTGAAACATGTAAGGCTATAAATGATGGTTATGCAAAGATTCAAAAGGAGAACCCAGGTAAATTTATCACATGTTCTCACGTTCCTGTCCATGAAGGCGTTTCTGCTATAAATGAACTTAAAAGGGCGATAGAAGAGCTCGGTCTTAATGGAGTTACACTTGTAAGTTCTTACACCAACATTACCCTCGATTCTGAAATCATGATGCCTTTATATGAGGAGATCATAAGATACGATGTCCCGATTGTTGTTCATCCAACTCTTAGAAGACCCTTATGGGGAGGCGATAAGTATGATCTTTCAACAACTATATCAAGGGAATACGATATTGCAAAATGTGTTGTCGAGGTCCTATATGGTGTTTTACCAAGATTCCCTGAATTGAAATTCTTAATGCCACACTTTGGCGGAGGGATGCAGATTCTAAAATATAGACTTCTTTCATCCCATCAACCAAAAGACTGGGATTTACCAGAAGGAGTAAGAGGTCATGGATTAACACCGAGAGAACTTAAAGAGAGGGGATTGTGGGATGATTTTCATAAGAATTTTGACAAGATCTATTTTGATACTGCTGGATTTGGTGGATCAAGGGTAACACTTGAGGCGGCTGTTTCAGGATTTAAAAGGGATCGAATCACATTTGGTACTGATTATCCTTACGAATTCAGAGAACCAAGAGATGTAAAAGAATATATCTCAGAGATAAAATCCCTTAATATCTCTGAGGATGATAAAAAAGATATCCTTGGAAGAAATGTATTAAGATTATTTAAAATCTTATAAATATCGTACTAATTTTGATTAAAGGAATTCCTTGCTTATCTCAATTTTTGCCTTTGAGCGTAACATGTTTAACCAGCCTTGGAAATACTCTTCTTGTTTTTGGTTTAATAATCTTAGCTCAAGATCCTTTTTTACGGATTGGAATTTAGATTGATCTGGCAATTCTGCTTTTAAAAGTTTGACTACAAAAAGACCATCTTTTGTTTCGATAATATCTTTTGCATTAGGGCTCTTTTCTGTTAAAGTAGAGATTATCTTCATCTGGTCTCCCAGTGGTCCTATCTTTGGTATAATACCTGTTGAACGGATAAAGGGTCCTGTTTCTTCAACCATATAGCCCTTTTCCTTCGCAATAACTGTTATGTCCTTTCCCGATTGAATCGTCTTAACGATCTCCTCAGCGGTCTTTCGGGCCTTCTCTTTAGCCTTAAGTTCAATAACCTTTTTCCGGACCTCTGATTTAACTTGATCAAGAGGAGGAATATGAGATTCCTTTTTATCCAATAATTTAATGATATAAAAATTTGGAGGAATGTTTAAGACAGTAGAAATCTCTCCAATCTTTAGTGAAGATGCTACAGAATAAAAAGATGGATTTCTTCCAATCTCTGGGATTTCATCCCCTTCTTTAATAAAATCTGTCCCTTTTAATGGAATATTATTTTCTAATGAAAACTTCTCCAGATCCCGACTTCTAAAGAGAGAGTAGAATGCGTCTTCAGCCTTACGCGATGCCTCTTTTCTTGCCTTTTCTCTCCTTAGGAATTGTAATATCTGATCTTTAACTTCATTAAATGATCTCTGTTTTTCATCTATAATCTCTTCAACCTTAAAGATATAAAAACCATTTTTTTCTCTTAATACACCGCTTAAATCACCTGGCTTTAATGAGAAGATAATATTTTCGAGTGAACTTCCAAGCATCCCCTTTTCTATCCATCCTATATCTCCACCTTTAGAGGCAGTATCAGATTCAGAATATCTTTTTGCAAGACTTGCGAAGTCTTTCGTCTTTTTTGCCTGTTCCAAAATTTCCTCGGCCTTTTTCTTCTTTTCCTCTATTTTTGAGGGAGAATCTTCTGCTGATATCTTAATGAAGATTTCCCTAAGTTTTGCCCTTTTTGGAGTTTTAAACCTATCTTTCTGCCTTTCATAAAAATTCTTGACCTCTTCTTCTGATACGGATACCTTCTTCTCAAAATTTTCAGGTTTAAATATAAGATATTGTACCTTCACATGCTGAGGTATCCTAAAGTCTTCTTGATTTTTTTGAAAATAATCTTTTATCTCTATCTCGTTGGCATCAACTAAGTTTTTAAAACTCTGAGGATCGATTTTTATAAACTGTAGATTAAGACGTTCATTCTCAAAAAGGTATGTATCGATTATCTCATCTTCAGAAACCTTTGCACTGTTTAGCCTGATCATATTTACAATTTTAAAAAGAAGGAGATTTTCTCTTTGTGTCCTCTCAAATTCTTCGGCACTCAATCTATTTATCCTCAGAAATCTTTCATAAGTCCTTGGATCAAATTGCCCATTTATTTGGAAGTTCGGTATAGACTCTATGGAATTCTTTAATTCCTCATCAGAGACTGAAATCCCGAGGCGATATGCTTCTTGAAGTATGAGGATTTTTGAAATAAGTTCATCCAGGATCCTATTTTTAAGTTTTATCTCTTCAATAAATTTATCTGAAAAAGATGGCCCAAGGATGTCTCTATACTGTTTCACTGTATTCTGAAATGCATCATTGTACTCTTTCCATCCAATCTTGACACCATTTACCCTTGCAACATAGTCATCTCTTTTACCTCGAATAAATGAGTATCCTCCCCATGATATAAATGTTACTGCAACAAGTATGAGTATACCTTTTAACATCCAAGAGCTTGCATGTTTTCTTAAGATTCTTAACATTTTTTTTCTCCTTTCCTTTAAACGAATATTAATAAATCCTTTTTAAAAAAACAAGTTAGGTGCTGATATCCCCTCTGATTAAAATAAAAAAAGGATAAAAAAATTGCTTGAATCAAATAAATCTATTTGTTAATATGAAGATAGCTAAAAGGGGAGATAAAAGATGGTATTTAATTCATTATGGGGTTTATTTTCATCTGATTTAGCAATCGACCTGGGAACAGCCAATACAGTTGTATATGTGAAAGGGAAAGGGATTGTATCATCAGAGCCCTCTGTAGTGGCTGTTCAGAGGGATTCAAGGGGGGAGAAACGTATTTTAGCTGTGGGTCGTGAGGCCAAAGAGATGTTAGGCCGAACACCTGGAAATGTATTTGCCATCAGGCCGATGAAGGATGGGGTAATTGCGGACTTTGAAATAACAGGGGAGATGCTTAAGTACTTTATTGCTAAGGTTCATAACAGAAAGACATTTATAAGGCCGAGGGTTGTTATTTCTGTTCCGTCAGGCATCACACCTGTGGAAAAGAGGGCAGTAAGAGAATCAGCTCAATCAGCAGGGGCAAGGGAAATCTATCTTATAGAAGAACCAATGGCTGCTGCCATTGGGGCAGGACTGCCTATTACGGAACCTTCTGGCAATATGATTGTGGATATAGGTGGTGGGACTACTGAGGTTGCAGTGATATCGCTTTCTGGAATTGTAACAAGTCAATCGATACGTGTTGCAGGAGATAAGATGGATGAGGCTATTGTTCAATATGTAAAGAGAAAATATAACCTTCTCATAGGTGAAAGGACAGCAGAGTTAATAAAGATAAACATAGGGACTGCTTATCCAGAGGAAGACCCTCAAACCATAGAGGTCAAGGGGAGAGACTTAGTTACAGGTATTCCAAAGACACTTGAGATTAATAGCGAAGAGGTTCGTGAGGCACTTGCTGAGTCGATAAATACAATCATTGATACAGTGCGAATAACACTTGAAAGCACACCTCCTGAACTTTCAGCTGATATTGCTGATAAGGGAATCGTTCTCGTAGGGGGTGGGGCACTATTAAAGAACATAGATGTCCTTTTAAGGGAGGTTACTGGTCTCCCAATTACAATAGCAGAGGATCCACTTTCTGCAATCGTGCTTGGTGCAGGAAAAGTATTGGATAATGAAATCCTTCTTCATAGTGTAACATCACAATATTGACATTGATGAGGATACGTAGCCTTTACCTCTTTCGAAGATATACAACTACTACATTCATCATTTTACTGCTAATCTTTGTTTTGATTCTGATTTCTTTAAGAATCAAACAGCGTAGCAGTATAGAATGGATAGATTCCATATTCATGGAGATAAGCTCACCTTTTCAGAGGATATCAAATTATCCTATAAAGATTGCCCAAAAAAT